>QKGW01000183.1 GCA_003250275.1 Alphaproteobacteria bacterium | reverse complement strand
CTCGACCACCGCGAGACCGCGTGGGACGACCTCGTGCGCGGGCATCAGGCCTACCACGGTGCGCACCTCTCCGATCCGGTGGTGCGCCGCGCCGACGGCACCTGGCTCTACATGCTGCCGAGCGCGATCGACGACGTCGATTTCGGCGTCACCCATGTGATCCGCGGCGAGGATCACGTCACCAACACTGCCGTGCACATCCAGATGTTCGAAGCGATGGGGGCCGCCGTGCCGACCTTCGGCCACCTGCCGCTGATCACCGGGCCGGGCGGGCAGGGGATGTCCAAGCGCGAGGGGTCGCAGGCGCTGCGCGACTTCCGCGCCGACGGCGTCGAGCCGCAGCCGCTCGCGTCGATGCTCGCCAGCCTCGGCACCGCCGAGGCCGCCGACCCGCACGCCGACTTGGCCGCGCTCGCGGCGCGCTTCGACATCCGCCATTTCGGCCGCTCGCAGCCGCAGTTCGACCCCGCCGAGCTGGCCGCGTTCAGCGCCCGCTATCTCCACGGTCTCGATTACGCCGCGGCGCGCCCTCATCTCGCCGCGCTCGGGCTCGACGCCGCCGGCGAGGCGTTCTGGCTCGGCGTGCGCGCCAACCTCGCGCGCTTTTCCGACGCGCGGGAATGGTGGGCGGTGATCCACAGCCCCCTCGCGCCGGTGATCGAGGACGCCGAGGTCGCCGCCGCCGCCGCGCGGGCCCTGCCGCCCGAGCCGTGGGACGACACCACCTGGGCCGTCGTCGCCGACGCGGCGAAAAAGGAAACCGGCAAGAAGGGGCGTGCGCTGTTTCACCCCTTGCGTCTTGCGCTCACCGGACGCGAGAATGGACCGGAGCTCAAGGTGCTGCTGCCGATGATCGGCCGCGACCGGGCGCACGCGCGCCTGCTCGGACAAACCGCCTGAACCCGAAAGGAACCGCCAAGTGGGTCTGACCGTCTACAACACCCTCACGCGCAACCGCGACGCCTTCGTGCCGCTGGACCCGACGCACGTGCGGATGTACGTCTGCGGCCCGACGGTCTATGACCGCGCCCACATCGGCAACGCGCGCCCGGTGGTGGTGTTCGACACCCTCTACCGTCTGCTCAAGCGCGCGTTCCCGAAGGTCACCTACGCGCGCAACATCACCGACGTCGACGACAAGATCAACGCGCGTGCCAAGGAGAGCGGCCGCTCGATCCGCGAGATCACCGAGGAAACCGCCGCCTGGTATCACGACGACATGGCGGCGCTCAACGCGCTCCCGCCCGACGTCGAGCCGCGCGCGACCGAGCACATCGCCGAAATGATCGCGATGATCGCGGTGCTGATCGACAAGGGCCATGCCTACGAGGCCGAGGGCCACGTGCTGTTCTCGGTCGGCTCGATGCCGGATTACGGCGCGCTCTCGCGCCGCAGCCAGGACGAGATGATCGCGGGCGCGCGCGTCGAGGTGGCGCCCTACAAGAAGGACCCGGGCGACTTCGTGCTGTGGAAGCCGTCGTCCGACGACCTGCCGGGCTGGGACAGCCCGTGGGGCCGCGGCCGTCCCGGCTGGCACATCGAGTGCTCGGCGATGAGCGGCAAGTACCTCGGCACCTCCTTCGACATCCACGGCGGCGGCCAGGATCTGGTGTTCCCGCACCATGAGAACGAGATCGCCCAGTCGACCTGCGCGCACGGTCCGGGCACCTTCGCGCGCTACTGGATGCACAACGGCTACCTGATGGTCGACGGCGAGAAGATGTCGAAGTCCCTCGGCAACTTCTTCACCGTGCACGACCTCCTGGCGAAGGCGCCGGGCGAGGCGATCCGCCTGACCCTGCTCTCGACCCACTACCATCAGCCGCTCAACTGGACCGACGACGGGCTCGCTCAGGCGAAGCAGGCGCTCGACCGCTGGTACACCGCGCTCGAACGCGTCGCCGACGTCGCCCCCGGCGACGGCGCGGCGGAGCTCGCGCCGGTGCTCGCGGCGCTCGAAGACGACCTGAATACGCCTGCGGCGATCGCGGCGATGCACGACCTCGCGACCCGTCTCAACAAGGCCGACTCGGCCGACGACCAGGCCCGCCTCAAGGCCGCGCTGGTCGACGCGGGCGCATTGCTCGGGGTGCTGCAGAGCACGCCCGAGGCTTGGCGGCGCGGCGGCGAGAGCGGCGGGCCGTCCGACGCCGAAATCGACGCAATGGTCGCGGCGCGAACCGCCGCGCGTGCGGCGCGCGATTTCGCCGAGGCCGACCGCCTGCGTCAGGCGCTCGCGGATGCGGGCGTCACCCTTGAAGATTCGGCTGCGGGCACGCGGTGGCGCCGCGGCTGACTTTGTTTGGCGCGTTGAGCGTGCAGATTGTATGGTAACGCGTCTGGATTTTGTGCTAGCCAGTTCGTCCCTGCCGTCTCATACCGTGGGACGTCTCGAAAGAAGTAGAAAAGGCATGGGGCGGATGCGTGGGATCCAGCAAATCGAGCACGACGTTTGGTTGTAACTATGCACGTTGCGACGGAAGAACCGCAGAAGGTGACAGGAGCCGGACCTCATCGCGTGTTGCTGATCGAGGACGATGCGGCACATGCGCGCCTGACCCAGGTTCTGCTGGGTGAGGGCGGGGGCGATTTCGCCGCCGTCGAGGTCGCCGGCACCCTGTCGCGTGCGCTCGAATGCCTCCGCTCCGGCGTCTACGATGCCGTCCTCCTCGATCTCGGCCTGCCCGACGCGCAG
>QKGW01000032.1 GCA_003250275.1 Alphaproteobacteria bacterium | reverse complement strand
TTGTCGATGGCTTTCTCGCCACCCTTTACCGCGACGTACATGAAGCCTCCGTGGCGATGCGGACCGCACGCGGCAGTCCGACGATCTGGCGCGGGTCGATGAACACCATGTCGAGGCCGGTGGGAAAGCCGGCGTTGATGCGCGCGCGCTGCGTCCACAGGGCGGGCGTCGCGCCCGCGATCTCGAAGGTCTGGCGTTCGGGAATGCCGGGGCCCGCGGCGCTCGCCGCCACGCCGCCGGTCACCGCGGAGGTCTGGATCAGCAGGGTCGCGGCGCGGTCCGGGTATTCCGGCGTGCCGACGTGATAGGCGTCGAGCGTCCCCGCCGCGTCGGCGATCGCGAGCACCGCGAAGGCGGCTTCGCCGGGGTGCGCGGCGATCGGGCAGCCGCAGTGGAAGGACAGGAACTGGCGCACGTCGGGGGTGTCGATTTCGCCTTCGAGCCAGACCTGGGTGTCGATGTCGAGTAGCGCCAGACACAGCGCGGCGGTTGTCGGGTGGAGCGGCGCGGGGGCCACCGACAACAGTCCGCGCAGGTCCTGCGGGCGTCCGGGGTAGCTGAGCGCGGTGAGCACGCGGCGGAAGCAGCGCTGCGCGTCGCGCACCGGATCGGCGAAACCGGGCGAGGGAATGTGCGGCAGCGTCGCGTTGCCGTGGGAGGGGAAGGGGATCATCGGCCTCAATCTCCTCGAACCATGGTGAAGAAGTCGACGCGCGTCGCCGCCACCTTGCGGTCCGCCGCGGCGTCGCGCGCGGCGAGGGCTTCGGCGAGCGGGGCGAGCAGGTCGCGTTCCAGCCGCTCGGCGAACTCGGGGGTCTGCATCAGCGCGTCGACCAGCGCAGCGGCGCGGGCCTTGCGGGCGTCGCGCCCGGCGACGTAGGCGTGGCCGACGCCGCCCGAAGGCAGCGCGACCGAGCAGCGCGTCACCGGCATTTCGCCGAGATTGAAGGGAGCGCCGCCGCCGCCGATGCGGCCGCGGACCATGACCAGGCCGGTTTCCGGCGGGCGCAGCCAGCGAAGATCGCCCTCTGCCGCCTCGCTCACCGCGGCCTCGAGGGTATCACGATCGGCGAGGGCGCATAGACGCATCCAGCGGCGGCGCGCGGCGGGGAGCCCGGATGTAGACAACTCGTGGTTCATGTCCAACCTTTGTCTAGACAACATGCCCACATGCTAGTACGATCTCCACCAATCGGGAAAGCCCGATTTCGTGAAGCTTTTGTGGGGGAACCATGAAGCCCGATTCGGCCGAGGGTTTCGGCCAGATTCTCAACGATCTGGAGCCGCTTCCGCGGGTTGCCGGCGTGCCGCTGTGGCGGCAGGTGGAGACGGCGCTCACCCAGGCGATCCGCTCGGGAAAGGCGCTGCCGGGCACCCAATTGCCGACCGAATTCACCCTTGCGGCCCATTTCGCGGTCAACCGGCACACGATTCGGCGCGCGCTCGCGGAGCTTGAAGCGGCGAGCCTGATCCGCGTCGAGCGCGGGCGGGGCACCTTCGTCCACGAGAACGTGATCGACTATCAGGTGTCGCGCCGCACCCGCTTTTCCGAGAACATCCGGCGGCAGAATCGCGAGCCCTCGGGCGCGATCCTCGAGTCCGGCGAACGCCCCGCGCCGCCCGCGGTGGCGCGCGCGCTCGGCCTCGCCGACGGCGAGCCGACGATCTGGATGCGGCATCTCTCCCACGCCGACGGCCGCCCGGTGAGCCTCGCCGATCACTATTTTCCGCAGCGCCGTTTCGAGGGCTTCCTCGACATCTACCGCCAGCGTTGCTCGATCACCGCGACGCACGCGTACTTCGGCATCTTCGACTACACCCGCAAAAGCACGCGGATCACCGCGCGGATGCCGACGGTGGAGGAAGCCGAACTGCTCAAGCAGCCGAAGAACCGCCCGGTTCTGATCACCGAGGCGGTCAACATCGACGCCGAGGGGCAGCCGATCGAGTACGGCGCGACCGCCTTCAACGGCGAAATCGTGCAGCTCGTCGTCAGTAGCGAAGACGACTAAATTGCTACGCAGGGTTTAACTCGACCCCACGCGCGCCATATCGGGACTCTGGTAGGGTTCTCCGCTGCTGGCCTGGGCTCGGGAATGCCTGACGATTTTTTCGCCGTATTGCTCTCGCAAACCTTCGATGGGGTGTATCGGGTCGACCGATCCCGCCGCATCGTGTCGTGGAATGCCGCAGCCGAAGCAATCACCGGCTATTCCGCCGCCGAGGTCGTCGGGCGCTACTGCACCGACAACATTCTCCGCCACGTCGACGACGGCGGCTGCGATCTCTGCACCGCGGGATGCCCGCTGACGCGAACCCTCGCGTCGGGGCGTTCGGGCGAATTCCGGCACTATCTGCACCACAAGCTCGGACACCGCGTGCCGGTGCTGATGCGCTGCGCGCCGCTTCGAGACGACGAGGGCGCCATCGTCGGTGCGGTCGAGATTTTCCGCTCGCTCGCGGCGGAGGACGTGCGGCTGCAGGAAATCGAACGGCTGAAGGAGGTCTCGATGACCGATCACCTGACCGGCATCGGCAACCGCCGCTACGGCGACATCGTGCTCTCGAACCTGTTCGAAAACGGCTGGAGCAACCCCGCCGCGATCGGCGTCGCGCTCATCGACATCGACAACTTCAAGTCGGTCAACGACACCTACGGCCATGCCATCGGCGACCGGCTGCTGCAAATGGTGGCGAAGACGCTGCGCACCACGCTGCGCCCGCGCGACGTTCTCTCGCGCTGGGGCGGCGAGGAATTTCTCGCCGCGCTGCCGTCGATCACCGGCGAGGCGTTGATCGCCGCCCTCGAACGGATGCGGGCGCTGGTGGAAACGACCTGGCTCGACGTCGGCGACGAACGTCTGCGCGTCACGGTGTCGGTCGGCGCGGTGCTGGCGTCCGCCGACGAACCGCTCGAAACCGTGCTCGGACGCGCCGACGCGCTGCTCTATCGGGCGAAGGAGGAGGGGCGCAACCGCGTTCTCGTCGACGTGCCGCAGGTCGGGCCGGAGCGCGCGGTCAATCCGCTTCGGGCGGCAGGTCGATCGGCGCCCAACCGTTGACGCCGTAGCCTTCGAGCGGGCGGAAGCGGCTCTTGTAGGCCATCTTGCGGCTCTCCGCGATCCAGTAACCGAGATAGAGATAGGGCAGGCCGAGGGCGCGGCAGGCGTCGACCAGGGTCAGCACCGCGAAGGTGCCGAGGCTGCGCTTCGGCAGGTCGGGCCGGTAGAACGAATACACCGCCGAAAGTCCGTCATCCATCACGTCGGTGAGCACCGCCGCGATCAACCGCTCGTCGGGATCGCGGAATTCGTAGAGCAGCGTTTCGATCGGGCTGTCTTCGATCATCGCCCGGTATTCGTGGAATTCCATCGACGCCATGTCGCCGCCGGCGTGGCGGGTATCCTGGTAGGCGAGGAACAGGCGGTGCTGCTCGCCGCTCGCCCGCGCCAGGCTCGGGAGAACGGCGAGGTCGGCGTTGGCGCGCCGGAGCTTGCGGAAGGTGCGGGACTCCTCGAAGTGCTCCACCGCGATGCGCACCGGTACGCAGGCGGAACAGCCCGGACACGCGGGCGCGTAGGCGATGGCGTGGCTGCGGCGGAAGCCCGAGCGCGAAAGCACCTCGTGAAACTTCACCGGGTCGCCTTGCGCGAGTTCCGTCACCACTTTGCGTTCGAGGCGGTTGGGCAGATACGGGCACGGCGCGGGAGCGGTCGTATGAAAGACGTAGGAATCGGTGCGAAAGCTCTTCATGGCGCCTCAATCGTTGACCGGGCGCGCGGTGCCCCCCGCTAACGGGTGAGTCCGAGGGACTTCGGCGTCGCCCGTTCCTTGTCGGCGGCGGCGATGCTGTCGCGCAGCAGCACGATGCTGATTCGTCGATTCTGGGGATTGTTGGGGTCGTCTGCAACCAGGGGATCGGCGTCGGCCCGTCCGGTGACGCGGTGCACGCGGGTTTCGGGGAAGCCCATCTCCACCAGCGCACGCCGCGAAGCGAGCGCGCGATCGGCGGAAAGCTCCCAGTTGCCGTAGCCGTTGGGGTTGGCGTACTTGGTCGAATCGGTGTGCCCGGCGATCGCGACCTGCTTCGGCACATCCTTGATCGCGGTGACGACGAGGCCGAGAAGGCGGCGCATCTGCGGGCTCATCCGGCTCGAACCGGATGGGAACATCGCGCTGCCCGCCTGGTCGACGATCTGGATGCGCAGGCCTTCCGGGGTGTTGTCGATCAGGAGGTTCTTGGCGAGTTCCTTGAGTTCGGGGATCCCCGAGACCGCCTGACGCAGCTCCTCGGCGGTTTCCTCGAACTGCTTCTGCTCTTTTTCCGCTTGGGCCTGCTGAACGCTGGCGGGGCTGACCTCGTCCTGCTGGGAGTCGGATTCGCCGTTGTTGAAGGTCGGCGGCGGCAGCGTCGGGTCGAACGAGGAACTGGAGTTGCTGGTGAGCACGCCTTCGCCGATCACCTTGCCGCCGAGCATCCCGCCCGCGCCGCTGCTGCTCAGGGAAACCGAGGTCGGCGCGAAGTAGTCCGCGATGCCCTGGAGTTGCTGTTCCGTCACCGAGTTCAGCAGCCACATCAGCAGGAAGAACGCCATCATCGCAGTCATGAAGTCGGCGTAGGCGATCTTCCACGCGCCGCCGTGATGGCCGTGTCCGCCCTTCTTGATGACCTTCTTGATGATCGGCTTCTTGCCGTCTTCCGCCATGGGGGTCCCTCGCTGCGCTAACGCTTAACCCGCGTCGGACCCGGCGTTGCCGATCGCCTCTTCAACTTCCTGGAAGCTCGGACGCATGTGCGGCGGCAAGACCTTGCGTGCGAACTCGACCGAAACCTGCGGCGCGTAACCCTGCATGTGCGCAAGGATCGCGGTGCGGATCGACTTGTAGAAGTCGGTCTCGGCTGCGTACGTATTTTCGAGCGCGCGGCCGATCGGGCCGATGAAACCATAGGCGATCAGCACACCGGCGAAGGTGCCGACGAGTGCGCCGCCGATCAGGTGGCCGAGGACCTCGGGCGGCTCGGTGATCGAGCCCATGGTGTGGATCACGCCCAGCACCGCGGCGACGATGCCGAGCGCGGGCGTGCCGTCGGCGATGTTGGTGAACGCACCGGACACCATCGTCAATTCGTGGTGGTGCGCCTCGATTTCGCCTTCGATGATCGTCTCGACCTCGTGGGCGTTGTTGGTGCCGAGGGTCAGCAGGCGCAAGTAATCGCAGAGAAACGCGAGCGCATGGTGGTCCTTCGAGAACGAAGGATAGGCCGAGAAGATCGGGCTCTCTTCGGGCTTCTCGACGTGGCTCTCAAGGGCGAGGTCGCCCTTGGTCTTGGCCAGCCGGAAGATCTGGTAGAGCATCGTCAACAGTTCGAGATACGATTTCTTGGTGTGCGGCGATCCCTTGATTAAGGTGCCGAATGCCTTGCCCGAGGCGAAGATGACGTTCTTGGGATTGCCGACCAGGAACGAACCGAACGCGGCACCGAAAATGATGATGAACTCGGACGGTTGATTCAGGACCGAGAGATGTCCGCCGACCATCAGATAGCCGCCGAGCACACACCCGATAACCGTCGCGAAACCGATCAGAACGAACATAATCCCCCCGAAACGCCCACGGCGGCGCAACTCGACATTTCCGCGACACCAGATGTTTATGGCCAGTTGCGCGGTTTCAAGTCAAGGAATGTAACAAAAATTCCGGGAAATTCGCGAAGAGTTCTCAACTGTGAGACATGGCGCGTATCGCGTTTCCGTTGCCGATCTCGAAGGCTAGCGTCCTTCCTGCGCGCTCGACGAAAGAATGCGCGCGGGGAAGCCTGCGTCGCTCAACGCTTGCACCAGAGAGGCGACGTGATCGAAGCCCATGGTCTCCACCAGGACGTCGAGCTCGGTCATCTTCACCGAGACGTCGAGGAACAACCGTTGATGGTGGACCTCGACGATATTGGCGCCGGCCTCGCCGATGATGCGCGTCACCCGCGCGAGCGAGCCCGGCTGATCGGGGATGCCGATGCGCAGGCGGGAGAGGCGGCCGTCGCGGGCGAGGCCGCGCATCAGGATGGTGGCGAGCAGCGCCGGGTCGATGTTGCCGCCCGAGATCACCAGCACCACGGTCTTGCCGGCGTAGCGCGCGTGGTTCTGCATCAAGGCCGCGACCGGGGCCGCGCCCGCGCCTTCGGCGATCAGCTTGTGATTGGAGAACAGGACCTCGACGCCCTGTTCGATCGCGCCTTCGTCGACGGTGTGGATCTGGCGCAGCAACGCCTCGCAGATCGAGCGGGTGAGCTTGCCGGGCTTCTTGACCGCGATGCCCTCGGCGAGGGTGGCGCCGCCGATCGCGCCGCCGAAGCCCGAGATCGCGCCGCTCATCGCGGCGTAATTGTAGGCCTGCACGCCGTCGATCACGACGCTGGGCTTGAGCGCCGAAACCGCGGTGGCGATGCCCGAGATCAGGCCGCCGCCGCCGATCGGCGCGATGATCGCGTCGAGGTCGGGGCAATCCTCGACGATTTCGAGGCCGATGGTGCCCTGGCCGGCGATCACCAGCGGGTCGTCGAACGGATGCACCAGGGTGAGACCCTTCTGCGCGCCGAAATCGAGCGCGAACTCCTCGGCTTCCGAATAGCTCTCGCCGAAACGCACGACGGTGGCGCCGAGCGCCTCGGTGCGCTGGATCTTGGTCATCGGCGTGCCGATCGGCATCACGATGGTGGCGGGAATGCCGAGCCGCCCGGCGTGCAGCGCCACGCCCTGGGCGTGGTTGCCTGCCGAAATCGCGATCACCCCCGCGCGACGCGCGGCGGGGGCGAGGCTGACGAGCTTGTTGAGCGCGCCGCGCGCCTTGAACGCTCCGGTCTGCTGCAGGTTCTCGAGCTTGAGCCGCACGTCGACGCCGGTGATGTCGGACAGCGCCGGCGCGGCGACGAGCGGCGTGCGCACCACGTTGCCCTGCAACACGCGCTGCGCCGCGCGGATGCTCTCGAGAGTGACCGGCCGGGTTTCGCCCGGCACGGAGGAGTGGTTGCCCGCGGCGGAAAGGCTCACGCTTGCTCCAATGCTTGCTCCAGATCGGCAAGGATATCGTCGATATGTTCGATGCCGATCGACAAGCGTACATAGCCTTCGGACACACCCGAGGCAAGCTGCTCCGCGGGGGAGAGCTGCGCGTGGGTGGTCGTCGCCGGGTGGATCGCGAGGCTGCGCGCGTCGCCGATGTTGGCGACGTGATAGAACAGCTTGAGCGCGTCGATGAACGCGCGCCCGGCGTCGAGGCCGCCCTTGAGCTCGAACCCGAGGAGACCGCCGAAGCCGCCCTTGAGATAGGCGTCCGCGCGCTGGCGGGCGTAGCCCGATTGCAGCGAGGGATGGATGACGTGCGCGACCTTCGGATGAGTGGCGAGGTAGGCGGCCACCGCGGTCGCGTTCTCGCAATGCGCGCGCATCCTGAGCGGCAGGGTTTCGAGGCCCTGGATGTGCATGAACGCGTTGAACGGCGTGGTCGCCGCGCCGATGTCGCGCAGTAGGGTGACGCGCATCTTGAGAATGTAGGCGATCGGCCCGAGCGGCTTGACCGCCTCGGTCCACACTGCGCCGTGATAGGAGGGATCGGGCTGGTTCAACAGCGGGAAGCGGGCGGCATTGGCCTCCCAGTCGAAGTTGCCGCCGTCGATCACGAGACCGCCGATCGAGGTGCCGTGGCCGCCAATGTACTTGGTCGACGAGTACAGCACCACCGCGGCGCCGTGGTCGAACGGGCGGCAGATGATCGGCGCGGCGGTGTTGTCGACGATCAGCGGCACGCCGAGCTTGCGGCCGATCGCCGCGACCTCGCCGATCGGAAAGACGTTGAGCTTCGGGTTCGGCAGGGTTTCGGCGTAGTAGGCGCGGGTGCGGTCGTCGGTGGCACGGGCGAACGCTTCCGGGTCCTTCGGGTCGACGAAGCGTGCCTCGATGCCCATCTGCTTGAAGGTATGCGCGAACAGGTTCCAGGTGCCGCCGTAGAGGTCGGTCGAGGTGACGAAGTTGTCGCCCGCCTGGGCGATGTTGAGGATCGAGAACGTCGAGGCCGCCTGGCCGGACGACAGCGCGAGCGCGGCAACGCCGCCTTCGAGCGCGGCGATGCGCTGCTCGAGCGCGTCGTGGGTCGGGTTCATCAGGCGGGTGTAGATGTTGCCGAGTTCGCGCAGGCCGAAAAGATTGGCGGCATGATCGGCGTCGTTGAACTGATAAGAGGTGGTCTGATAGATCGGCACAGCGACCGCGTTGGTCGCCGGATCCTTGCGGAACCCCCCGTGGAGGGCGATGGTTTCGGGGTGACGGGAGGGCGTGGTCATGGCGGCGGGTCCTGGAAATGTGGACGAAGAGTCCGATATGGCCACGAAATCCCGGTGCGCGTCAACATAAACCAATAATTATCCGTAGATTAATCTTGTATAACGAATCTACGATGTAAAATCGTGCGCGGTGGAGATCGTGCCGGAGGCGGGCAGGGAATGGCGGAAGTCTTGTACGAGATGGTGCGACTCGGGAATGCGGTGAAAGTCACCGCGATCGACGCGAAAACCGGCATTGAGGCGGTCGTCGTCGGCAGCGCGACGATGTCGCGCTATTCGTTGGAGCAGGCGGCGTTGCGGAAGCTTCAGAGATTGCTGCAAAACTTACGCGACCGCCGATAGTCTGCGCCCGGGGCGCTGCGTCGTCGGCGGTCGCGATACTCAGGAAGGCGAAGGCTCAGGCCTTGCTCTTGCGCCCGAGGCCGATCTTCTTCGCGAATTCGGAACGCTGCGAGGCGTAGTTGGGCGCAACGATCGGGTAGTCCGCCGGAAGGCCCCACTTGGCCTTGTACTCGTCCGGGGTCATCCCGTAGTTCGTGCGCAGGTGACGTTTCAACATCTTCAGCTTCTTGCCGTCTTCGAGGCAGATCAAGTAATCCGGCGTCACCGACTTCTTGACCGGCACGGCAGGGCGCGGCGCTTCTTCCCGAACATCGGCAGGCGCGCCGCTGAGCGCGTCGAGGGTGCCGTAAACCGAACGGATCACCTCGGTAATCTGTGCCGACGGAAGCGGGTTGTTGCTCACATACGCTGACACAATGTCGACCGCCATTTTCATCACGTTGTCTTTTTGGGTCTTTTCATTGGGCGTGCCGGACATGGTTCTTCAACTCCACAACGTTTGGATGGGCGAGGCGAAAAAATGTCATTCTTCCGAATAGGTGTCAATTCGATCTTATCGCAGACGCAATATTCATCTGGTGAATCATGTGGACAATGGAAATATAGGGCCGCTGACTCGGGTTGCGACGATCGGATTGTGTGGTCGGTTTCGGGTTGCGACTTGGTTTGCTAACGGATGGGTTGTTGGGCTGGTAGCAATTCTGCGGAAGTAATGAGGGGAATCGTGAGAAAATAATCGGAATAAGGGTGTGATACACGTTTCAACACGCTTAAGAAGAATTTTCTGACGACTCGACGCATCGGGGGCGTTCGGTTTCGGGCTCCTGGCGTTCAGGCACAACATATGGTATGCACATGCGCGCGCGGTGATCGTTTCCGCCTCGTTCGGCGGGCCCGCGGTGGTTCAGGAACTCGGGAGTAGATAGGTGGGCGAGAACGTAAAAGCCAGTGGTGGAATTGTCGCGGTGGCTTGCGACCACGGCGGCCTCGCGCTGAAGCGCGTCCTGGCGGAGACCCTGGAGGCGGAGGGCTGCACCGTCCTCGACCTCGGCGTCAACGACGAAACCTCGGTGGATTATCCGGATTATGCGGATCGCCTCGCGGCGGCGCTGGCGGAGGGCAAGGCCGCGCGCGGCGTGCTCGTCTGCGGCTCCGGCATCGGCATCTCGATCGCGGCCAACCGCCACGCCCACATCCGCTGCGCGCTGATCCACGACGCCTACGGCGCGCGCATGTGCCGCCAGCATAACGACGCGAACGTGATCGCGTTCGGCGGCCGCACCACCGGCGACGAGGTCGCCAAGGATTGCCTCAGGATTTTTCTCACCACCCCGTTCGAAGGCGGCCGCCATCAGCGCCGCGTCGACAAGCTCGGGTGTTGCTGCTAACCAGCCGGTTCTCGGCTCTTGCTTCTAAGGAAAGGTATAGGGATGGTTCAGACCGGCGGTTTCTTCACCACGTCGCTTGCGGCGAGCGATCCGGCTCTCGCCGCGGCGATCGGCCATGAGCTGGCCCGCCAGCAGGGGCAGATCGAACTGATCGCCTCGGAGAACATCGTTTCGATGGCGGTGCTCGAGGCGCAGGGCTCGGTGCTCACTAACAAGTATGCCGAAGGCTACGTCGGCAAGCGCTACTACGGCGGCTGCGAATGCGTCGACGTGGCAGAGCAGCTTGCGATGGACCGCGCCAAGGCGCTGTTCGGCGCCGAATTCGTCAACGTCCAGCCGCACTCGGGCGCGCAGGCGAACTTCGCCGTGCTGATGGCGACGGTGAAGCCGGGCGACACGATCATGGGTCTGTCGCTCGACGCGGGCGGCCACCTGACCCACGGCGCCGCCCCGGCGGTGTCGGGCAAGTGGTTCAACGCGGTGCAGTACGGCGTCGACCGCGAGACCCAGCGCATCGACATGGACGCGGTCGCCAAGATGGCGCGCGAGTGCAAGCCGAAGCTGATCATCACCGGCGGCTCCGCCTATCCGCGCGTGATCGACTTCGCCGCCTTCCGCGCGATCGCCGATGAAGTCGGCGCGGTGTTCATGGTCGACATGGCGCACTTCGCCGGTCTCGTCGCCGCGGGCGTGCACCCGAACCCGATGGAGCACGCGCACGTCGTCACCACCACCACCCACAAGACCCTGCGCGGCCCGCGCGGCGGCATGATCCTCACCAACGACGAGGCGCTCGCCAAGAAGTTCAACTCGGCGATCTTCCCCGGCTCGCAGGGCGGCCCGCTGATGCACGTGATCGCCGCCAAGGCGGTCGCCTTCGGCGAGGCGCTGACCCCGGCGTTCCGCGACTACGGCCGCCAGGTGGTGGACAACGCCCAGGCGCTCGCCAAGACCCTCAAGACGCGCGGTCTCGACATCGTTTCGGGCGGCACCGACACCCACCTGATGCTCGTCGACCTGCGTCCGATGAAGCTCACCGGCAACGTCGCCGAGAAGGCGCTCGAGCGCGCCGCGATCACCTGCAACAAGAACGGCATCCCGTTCGACCCGGAAAAGCCGACGGTGACTTCGGGCATCCGCCTCGGCTCTCCGGCGGCAACCTCGCGCGGCTTCGGCGTCGCCGAGTTCGAGAAGGTCGGCAACATGATCTGCGACGTGCTCGAGGTTCTGCACCAGAACCCCGACGGCGACGCGCTGGTCGAGGCGCGGGTGCGCGGCGAAGTGGAGACCCTGCTCAAGCAGTTCCCGATCTACCCCGGTCTGTCCTACACCGGCTGACCGGGCCGATAACAAAAAAGGGGGGAGGAATGCGCTGTCCGTTCTGCGGAAACGAGGATACCCAGGTCAAGGACTCCCGGCCCACCGAGGATAACGCGGCGATCCGTCGCCGCCGTTCCTGCCCGAAGTGCGGTTCGCGCTTCACCACCTTCGAGCGGGTGCAGATCCGCGAGCTTGCCGTGGTCAAGAAGGATGGGCGGCGCACCCCGTTCGACCGCGACAAGCTCGCCCGTTCGATCCAGGTCGCGGTGCGCAAGCGCGCCGTCGATCCGGAGCGCATCGAGCGCATCGTCACCGCGATCCAGCGGCGTCTGGAGTCCTCGGGCGAGACCGAGGTGGCGTCCGATCAGATCGGCGAAATGGTGATGGAGGCGCTGCTCACCCTCGATCCGGTGGCGTACATCCGGTTCGCATCCGTCTACAAGAATTTCCGCGAAGTCAAAGACTTCGAGGAGCTTGTTGGGAAAATCGGTGAGCAAGAACATCCCTTCGGCGCCTGACGCCGACACGCGCTTCATGCGCCACGCGTTGGCGCTGGCGCGACGCGGGCTCGGCCGGGTGTGGCCGAATCCGGCGGTCGGCTGCGTGATGGTGAAGGACGGCGTCGTCGTCGGCGACGGCTGGACCCAGCCAGGCGGCCGCCCCCACGCCGAGCGCGAGGCGCTCGACCGCGCCGGCGACGCGGCGCGCGGCGCCACCGCCTATGTTTCCCTCGAGCCCTGCAGCCACTTCGGCAAGACCCCGCCGTGCGCCGATGCGCTTATCGCCGCCGGGGTGGCGCGCGTCGTCGTCGCCTGCGGCGATCCCGATCCGCGGGTGTCCGGGCGCGGCCTCGCGCGGCTGCGCGCGGCGGGCGTTGCCGTGACCGAGGGCGTGCTCGAAGCCGAGGCGCGCGCGCTCAACGCCGGGTTCATCAGCCGCATCGTGCGCGCCCGCCCGTGGGTGACGCTCAAACTCGCCTCGACCCTCGACGGGCGCATCGCCACCGCGAGCGGCGAGAGCCAGTGGATCACCGGGCCGCGCGCCCGCGCCGAGGGCCACCGTCTGCGCGCCGAGGCCGACGCGGTGCTCACCGGCTCAGGCACCGTGGCCGCCGACGATCCGCTCCTCACCGTGCGCCTGCCGGGTTACGAGGCGCGCCAGCCGCTGCGCATCGTCCTTGAAGGGCGCGACGCGGTGGCGGAGGACGCGCAGATCTGGTCGACCGCCAAGACCTCGCCGGTGTGGCTCGCCACTGCGCACGCCGATGCCGACCGCGACGCAGATCTCGACGCGCGCGGCGTGCGGGTGTTGCCGCTGCCCGCGGCGGCGGACGGCCGCCCGGAGATCGCGGCGCTGCTTGGCGTGCTCGGCGAGGAAGGGTTGACGCGTCTACTCGTCGAGGCGGGCGGCACGCTCGCGGGCGCGTTCCTCGCGGCGGACCTGGTCGACGAGATCGTCTGGTTCCGCGCGCCGTTCGCGATCGGCGGCGACGGCCTCGCCGCGGTCGGCGCGTTCGGCCTCGCGGAGCTCGCCGCGGCACGGCGTTTCCGGCCGCTGCGGCGCTTGCCGCTGGACAGCGATGTGCTTGAGGTCTACCAACGGGAATCCCTGGATTTTTGAGAACGGCGGAGAGAGGCGGATGTTTACCGGAATTGTCACCGATGTCGGGCGCGTGCGGTCGATCCAGCACGACGGCGATACCCGGTTCGAGATCACCACGGCCTACGACATGGGCGCGGTCGAGATCGGGGCGTCGATCGCGAATTCGGGCGTCTGCCTCACGGTGATCGAGACCGGTCCTGACTGGTTCGCGGTGCAGGCCTCGGGCGAAACCCTCTCCAAGACCACCCTGGGCGGCTGGTCGGAAGGCTCGCGCGTCAACCTCGAACGCGCCCTCAAGGTCGGCGACGAGCTTGGGGGGCACATCGTCTCCGGCCATGTCGACGGCGTCGGCGAGGTGGTTTCGATCAAGGACGACGGCGAATCCAAGCGCTTCGTCATCCGCGCGCCGCAGCACCTCAAGCTGTTCATGGCACCGAAAGGCTCGGTGGCGGTCGACGGCGTGTCGCTCACCGTCAACGAGGTCGAGGGCGATACCTTCGGCGTCAACATCATCCCGCATACCCAGTCGGTGACGCTGTTCGGCGACTACGTCGTCGGCAGCAAGGTCAACCTCGAAATCGATATGCTCGCGCGTTACGTCGCGCGGCTGCTCGAGAAGGAGTAGGGCGGCATGGCAGCGGAAATACCGCTCGCGCCGATCGAGGAGATCATCGCCGAGGCCCAGGCCGGGCGGATGTTCATCCTCGTCGACGACGAGAACCGTGAGAACGAGGGCGACCTGATCATCCCCGCCGAGACGTGCGACGCCGCGGCGGTGAACTTCATGGCGAAACACGGGCGCGGGCTGATCTGCCTCGCGCTCGACCGCGAGCGCGTCGAGGCCCTTGGCCTGCCGCTGATGGCGGCGCGCAACCGCACCCGCCACGCCACCGCGTTCACCGTTTCGATCGAGGCGGCGGAAGGCGTGACCACCGGCATCTCCGCCGGTGACCGCGCGCGCACCATCGCCGCCGCGATCGACCCGAACCTCGGCGCCGAGGGCATCGTCACGCCGGGGCACGTCTTTCCGCTGATGGCGCGCGACGGCGGCGTGCTGATCCGCGCCGGGCACACCGAGGCGAGCGTCGACATCGCGCGCCTCGCCGGCAAGCACCCGTCGGCGGTGATCTGCGAGATCATGAACGACGACGGCAGCATGGCGCGCTTGCCCGATCTCCTGCCGTTCGCCGCCGCGCACGGCCTCAAGATCGGCCAGATCCGCGATCTCATCGCGTATCGCCGCCGCAACGAACGGTTCGTCACCTTCCGCACCGAGACGACGCTGACCTCCGAATGGGGCGGCGACTGGCGGGTGCGGGTCTACGTGGACTCGTTCTCCGACGGCGAGCACGTCGCCCTGGTCAAGGGCGATATCTCGGGCGAGGAGCCGCCGCTGGTGCGGATGCACGCGCTCAACGTCTTCGAGGACATCCTCGGCGACACCCTGCGCGGCCACCAGGGCGTGCTCGCGCGGTCGATGCAGGAAATCTCCGAGTTCGGGCGCGGCGTCGTGGTGCTGATCCGCAATCCGTCGCCGACGTCGTGGAGCAGCGCCGCCGCGGCGCGCACCGAAGGCCGCGCCGACAGCGAGTTGCGCGACTACGGCATCGGCGCGCAGATCCTGCTCGATCTCGGCGTCCGTGATATGATTCTATTGTCCAATACGCACAAGACGATTATTGGTTTGGACGGATACGGACTTCACATCGTCGAGGAACGAGCCGTCCCGACCGCGCGCGGTGGCTGACCAGAAGGAGATGCGCAATGAGTGAAGGCCCGCGCCTGCTGATCGTCGAAGCTCGCGTCCACGACGACATCACCGATGAACTCGTGCGCGGCGCGGTCGAGATGCTGACCCGCCACGGTGCCGGGTACAAGCGCATCATCGTTCCGAGCATTCTTGAAATCCCCGCGGTGATCCGGTTCGCGGTGCGCTCGATGGAAGTGCGCGCCACCGATCAGCGCTTCGCCGGCTACGTCGTGCTCGGCTGCGCGATCAAGGGCGAAACCGATTACTACGAACACGCCTGCACCCAGGCGATGAGTGGGGTGCAACAGCTCGCGCTGCAATTCTCGTTGGCGATCGGCAACGGCATTCTCACCTGTCCGAACGACGAGCTCGCGCTTGCGCGCGCCCGCGTCGACGACGGCAACTTTGGCGGCCTCGCCGCCGAAACCGCGCTCCGCATGATCGCGGTGAAGAAGGAACTCGGCCTCTGACGAGGCCATGCGTTTTGACAACCTGTTAGGACCTCGATGAGCGACCCGAAGAAAGAGAGTTTTAGCCGCCGCTCGCGCCGCAGCGCGGCTCGGCTATGCGCGGTTCAGGCCTTGTACCTGACCGAATTTACGGATCGCCCGCTGACCGACGTGCTGTCGGATTTCCTCAACGAACGCCTGGGCAGCAGCGCCCTGCAGGAAGACGGCGACAAGGAACTGGTGACGCCCCTGGTGCCGCCGGATCCGACCGTGTTCACCGCCCTGGTGCGCGGCACCGTCGACGCCAAGGCGGCGATCGACGAAACCATCAACGCCTCGCTCGAAGGCGACCGCACCACCGCGCGCCTCGAGGCGATCCTCACCTCGATCCTGCGGGTCGGCGTGTTCGAGATGACCCGTTGCCTCGACGTGCCGCCCAAGGTGGTGATCTCGGAGTACGTCGACATCGCGCACGCCTTCTTCGGCGGGCCCGAGCCCAAGCTGGTCAACGCCGTCCTCGATCGCGTCGCCAAGGCGGTGCGCGCCGACGAATTGGGCGAGGGCGCCTGATCCGGCGTAGTGGAGGGAGCGCTGCGATGCCGTGGGACGAATTCGGGCTGATTTCCGCCTGCTTCCGCCCGCTGTCGGTCGCGGAGCCGGGGGCCTTCCAGCTCACCGACGACGCGGCGATCCTCGCGCCCGCACCCCACACCGATTGGGTGGTGACCGCCGACGCGTTGGTCGCCGGAGTGCACTTCTTCCCCGACGATCCGCCCGGCTCGATCGCGAAGAAGGCGCTCCGGGTCAACCTTTCCGATCTCGCGGCGATGGGGGCGAAGCCGCGCTGCGTGTTTCTCACCTGCGCGTTCCCCAACGATCTCGACAAGGCCTGGCTCAACGCCTTTTCCGAGGGGCTGGGTGAGGATTTGCAGGCGTTCGGGGTCGCCCTCGCGGGCGGCGACGTGGTCGCGACGCCCGGTCCGCTCACCCTCAGCATCACCGCCATCGGCGAAGTGCCGGCGGGGCAGGGGCTGCGCCGTTCCGGCGTGCGCGACGGCGACGTGATCGCCGTGACCGGCACCATCGGCGACGCGGCGCTCGGCCTCGACATGCAGCGCGCGGCCGCGCCCGAGAGCCTCGACGGCGCCGATCGCGCCTATCTGCTCGATCGCTACCGTCACCCGACGCCGCGCATTGCCGTCGGCGAAATCCTCGCCGCCCGCGCGCACGCGGCGCTCGACGTCTCCGACGGCCTGCTCGGCGATCTCCGCCATCTCGCGGAGACTTCCAAGGTCGACATCCTCCTCGACGCGCGGCGCGTGCCGTTCTCGCAGGCCGCGGCGCGCTGGTTCGAGATCGACCCCGCGGCGAAGGAGCGCGCGCTCACCGGCGGCGACGACTACGAACTCGCCTTCTCCTGCGCCATCGACGACTTCTCCGCCATCTTCGAGAGCCTCGCCGCCGTCGGCGTACCGGTCACCGCGATCGGCCGCGCCGAAGCCGGGGAGGGGCGCGTCTATCGCTACGAGACCGGGCGCCGTCAACTCGTCGCCGTGCCGGGCGGGCATCGCCACGGCGCGGAAGCCAACGGATCCGCCGAGCCGTGAAACGCGTCATCGTCATCGCCGCCATCGTTCTCCTGCTCGTCGGCGGAAGCCTCGGCGGGCTCTACATGTTCATGCCCGAGGTCCTCGGCCTCGCGCCCAAGGTGGCGGAAGCGCCGCCACCACCGCCACCGCCGCAGCCGGTCAAACCCACCACGGTGCATCTCGAGACCGTCAACCTGCCGGTGATGATCGACGGCAAGCTGCAGCGTCAGGTGATTTTCACCTGCACCATCGTGGTGAGGCCCGAGATCGAAGCGAAGGCGACGGAAGAACTGCCGCGCCTGCGCGACGCGGTGATCAACTTCGGGATGAGCTTCTTTTCGGAGTACTTCGTCGATCATCCGAAGATGGAGTTGCCGCGCCTCAAGGCGACGCTGCTCGCGCTCGCCAAGCGGACTCTCGGCGACGGCGTCGAGGACGTTCTGATCCAGTCCTATATCGAAATGTAGAGGCGAAAAACCCGAGCCTTTTACCGCGTTTTGCGCGGTTTCCGGTTCCGGTCGGCGCGAAATTCAGGCAATATCTTGCGACTTTTCCAGGGGGCGCTGCAACGGCGCCGCCACGCGATGGGGTCCGCGGCCGCGGGGCATCGACTGCTCCCGGCAGTGCCCCTTTTGTCCGTTTCGGGAGAACCATTACATGGCCGCATTGTACATCTTCGTCATCCTGTGCGGGATCGGCGCGCTGGCCTACGGCGCGTGGGCTATCCGCTCGATCCTCGATGCCGAGGCAGGCAACGAGAGGATGCAGGATATCGCTGCGGCGATTCAGGAAGGCGCGTCCGCCTACCTTAATCGCCAGTACACCACCATCGCCGGGGTTGGCGTCGTCGTCGCCGTGCTGCTGGGGATCATCCTCGGCTTCCACGTCACCATGGGCTTCGTCATCGGCTCGGTCCTTTCGGGCATCGCCGGCTACATCGGCATGAACGTTTCGGTCCGCGCCAACGTCCGTACCGCTGATGCGGCGCGGACCGGCGGCCTGGCGCCTGCGCTCGACGTCGCGTTCAAGTCGGGCGCGGTCACCGGCCTCCTGGTGGTCGGCCTCGGTCTTCTCGGCGTCACCGTGTACTACCTGATCCTGCGCGGCGTGTTCGATGCGTCGGTGACGAGCGATCTGCGTCAGATCATGGAAGCGCTGGTCGCCCTGTCGTTCGGCGCTTCGCTGATCTCGATCTTCGCGCGTCTCGGCGGCGGCATCTTCACCAAGGGCGCGGACGTGGGCGCCGATCTCGTCGGCAAGGTCGAGGCGGGCATCCCCGAGGACGATCCGCGCAACCCGGCGGTGATCGCCGACAACGTCGGCGACAACGTCGGCGACTGCGCCGGCATGGCCGCCGACCTGTTCGAGACCTACGCCGTCACCGTGGTCGCCACGATGCTGCTGGCGTCGATCTTCTTCGCTCCCGAATACCTTACCAAGGCCATGGCGCTGCCGCTCCTGATCTGCGGCGTGTGCGTGATCGCTTCCGTCGCGGGCACCTTCTTCGTCAAGCTCGGTGCGTCGAACAACATCATGAACGCCCTCTACAAGGGCTTCCTCGCTTCGGCGGGCATCTCGGCGGTTCTGGTGATTCTCGCCATCGTCGCGCTGTTCGGCGGCTTCGGCACCGAGCTGGTGCTCAAGTCCGGCGCTGTGTTGACCTCGGGCGGCCTGATCCTCTGCGCGATCATCGGCCTCGTCGTCACCGGCCTGATCGTCTGGATCTCCGAGTACTACACCGGCACCGGCCACCGTCCGGTGACCTCGGTCGCTAAGGCTTCCGAAACCGGCCACGGCACCAACGTCATCCAGGGCCTCGCGGTCTCGATGGAAGCGCCGGCCCTGCCGGTCGTGGTGATCTGTGCGGGCATCATCTCCACCTACCTGATCGCCGGCATCTACGGCATCGCCATCGCGGCGACCACGATGCTCGCGCTCACCGGCATCGTCGTCGCGCTCGACGCCTACGGCCCGGTCACCGACAACGCCGGCGGCATCGCCGAGATGGCGGAACTGCCGGACGACGTGCGCGTCACCACCGACGCCCTCGACGCGGTCGGCAACACCACCAAGGCGGTGACCAAGGGCTACGCGATCGGGTCCGCCGGTCTCGCCGCGCTGGTGCTGTTCTCCGCCTACGTCGCCGACCTCGAACACTACTTCCCGGACCTCAGCTTCCGCTTCGAGCTGCAGGATCCGTTCGTCGTCGTCGGCCTCTTCCTCGGCGGTATGCTGCCGTACCTGTTCGGCTCGATGGGCATGATGGCCGTGGGCCGCGCCGCCGGTTCGGTGGTGAAGGAAGTGCGCCGTCAGTTCAAGGAAATCCCCGGCATCATGGAAGGCACGGCGAAGCCCGACTACAGCCGCGCCGTCGACATGCTGACCAAGGCCGCGATCAAGGAAATGCTGATTCCGTCGCTGCTGCCGGTCGCCGCTCCGGTGGTTCTCTACTTCGTGATGTGGGCGATCGCCGGCACCGGCGCCGCGCTCACCTCTCTCGGCGCGATGCTGCTCGGCACCATCGTCACCGGCCTGTTCGTCGCCCTGTCGATGACCTCGGGCGGCGGCGCCTGGGACAACGCTAAGAAGTACATCGAGGACGGCCACTTCGGCGGCAAGGGTTCCGAGGCTCACAAGGCTGCGGTCACCGGCGACACCGTCGGCGATCCCTACAAGGACACCGCCGGTCCGGCGGTCAACCCGATGATCAAGATCATCAACATCGTGGCGCTGCTGCTGCTGGCAATGATCGCCTGATCCGCACCGCACCCGATACGAAAACGCCCCCGGAGAAATTCGGGGGCGTTTTTCGTGGCCGTGCGGGGCAGGGGGCGCAGCCTACTGGGCACTGCCGCCCTTTTTCTCCGGGCCCGAATTGAAGCGGCCGATGTTGCCGACCATCTGCTCGACGATCGTCATGTTGTGGCCCGCGGTCGGGGTTTTCTTTTCCGACATCGCCAAGGCCTCGGCGTCGTCGAGGCCGAGTTGGCGCACATCCGTGACCACGCCCTGCTGGTCGAACGCGATCGCGACGACCTTGCGGTCGGTCTCCTCGGGCGCGAAGAACGCCACGACCTCCTGAGTCGAGCTGATGTAGAACCACACCTCGTTGCCGTAGAGCGAGCGCGAGGAGGGGGAGCCGAGGATCTGGCGGACGTCGGAACGGGTCTGCTCGCCCGGTTTGATCCGCGCGACTTCGCTCTCGAGCGGCTTGTTGCCCGCGGCGGTGACGCGCGGGCTGCACGCGGCGGCGGTCGCGCCGATGAGGAAAATCCCGGCGGCTGCCCAAATTCGGGATTTCGTGGAGTTCCTGTTCATGCTACCTCGTCTCCATCGGCGTCTCGACGGTCCTATATAGAACAGCTCGCGCGACGACGGAAGCCGCTTCGCGCGGACGCCGACGAGGAGGACGGATTGGGCTTGTTCCGCAAATCTTCGCACGTCGCGCCCAGGCGCGCGGAGGCGGCCTACGCGGCGATTCTCGCGGCCTCGCGCCGCCCGGAATTCTACAGCGGTTGCGGCGTCGCCGACACTCTCGACGGGCGCTTCGATGTGCTCTGCGTCCATGCCTTTCTCGCGCTGCGGCGGATCAAGGCGATCGGCACCGAGGAGGCCGCGGCGCTCGGCCAGGCGATTTTCGACACGATGTTCCTCGACCTCGACGCGGCGCTGCGCCAGCTCGGAGTTTCCGACATCCGCATCGGCAAGGAAGTGAAGAAGCTCGCGAAGGCGTTTCTCGGGCGCGTCGCCGCCTACGACGCCGGTCTTGCCGAGGGCGGAGCGGGGCTCGCCGAGGCGATCGGGCGCAACGTGTTTCGCGGCGAGGGCGAGAACACGGTGGCGGTCGCGGCGCTGACGCAGTATATGGTTGACGCGGAAACCGCCCTGGCAGCGCAAACCGACGACGATATCGTCGCCGGGGCATTCGCGTTTCCCGAGATTGCAGTCGAGAAGGTTTCAGTAACGCAATGACGGTTCAGGAAGAATTCTCGCGCGTCTACCAGGTGCGCAAGATCCCCGCGGAAGGCCTCGCGATCGCGCTTGAGGCCACGCCCGAGGAGTGCGCCGCGCTCGCCGTGCGCATGGGGATCCTGTCGTGCGAATCCCTCGCCGCGGAGCTGATGCTGACGGTGTCGGACGGCGGCCGCCGCGTCGCCGGCGTCGGGTCGCTGCGCGCCCAGGTCACGCAGGCCTGCATCGTCTCCCTCGAACCCGTGCCCGAAACCGTCGACGAACCGCTCGAACTGCTGTTCCTCGACGAATCGCTGATCGACGCGGAAGACGAATACGTGATGAGCGAGGAAGACCTCTACAGCGACGAGCCGGTGCCGGATCCGATCGTGCGCGGCAGCTTCGACGTGGGCGCCGCGATTTCCGAATGCCTCGCACTCGCGCTCGACCCGTATCCGCGCCGCGCCGACGCGGTTTTCGAGGCCCCGGATGACCCGGAACCCGATGAACCGAAACGAAATCCTTTCGCCGCGCTGAAGGCTTTGCAGGGCGGGGAAGGCTCGGATACGGACGGTAACGAAACGTGATGGGCGGCGTTTGCGCATAACGCTTGCCCTTGGGCCGGATTTCGTCTAATTAATCCGGCCTTCTTGGGAACCCTTCAAGAACGAAAAGAGAGAGAGCCAATGGCTGTTCCAAAGAAAAAGACGTCGAAGTCGAAGCGCAACATGCGTCGCTCGCACCACGCCCTCAAGGCGTCGAGCTACGTCGAGTGCCCGAACTGCGGCGAGCTGAAGCGTCCGCACCACGTGTGCGCCTCCTGCGGCCAGTACGACGGTCGTGAAGTCGTGACGCAGGTCGCGTAAGCGACCTCGCGTGACATCGGTGACGAAGGGAGCCCGGCCGGTGGCCAAGTCCATCACGCTCGCGCTGGATGGTATGGGGGGCGATGACGCGCCGGACATTGTTCTGGACGGCATTTCCCTCGCGCGCAAGCGCCACCCGGACGTTCGCTACCATCTGTACGGCGACGAAGCGATCCTCGAGCCTCTGCTCGAGAAGCGCTACAAGTCGCTGCGCGACCTCGTCACCCTGTGCCACGCGCCGGATGTCGTTACCAATAACGACAAGCCCTCCGTCGCGCTCCGCAACGGCCGCAATTCCTCCATGGCGCTGGCGATCCGCGCGGTGAAGGAAGGCAAGGTCGACGGCGTCGTCTCCGCCGGCAACACCGGCGCGCTGATGGCGATGGCGAAGCTCGCGCTACGCACGCTGCCCGGAATCGACCGGCCGGCGATTGCTGCGTTGATGCCGACCCAGCGGGGGGAAAGCGTGGTGCTCGATCTGGGCGCCAACACCGAGTGCAACGCCAACAATCTCGTCGAGTTCGCGCTGATGGGCACGCTGTTCGCCCGCAGCCTGCTCGATCTCGATTCGCCTACCGTGGGCCTCCTCAATATCGGCGAGGAGGAACAGAAGGGGCGCAACGAGGTCAAGGAGGCCGCGGCGATTCTGCGCGGGACCCAGGGCGTCGTGAACTTCGCCGGGTTCGTCGAGGGCGACGACATCGGTGTCGGTACGGTGGACGTGGTGGTGACCGACGGGTTCACCGGCAACGTCGCACTGAAGACCATGGAAGGCACCGCCAAGGTGATGAGCCGCTTCCTCAAGGAAGCGTTCAAGAGCTCGATCCTGGCGCAGATCGGCTATCTTCTCGCCCGTCCGGCGATGAATAGGGTGCGGCACCGCACCGATCCCCGCCGCTACAACGGCGCAATGTTCCTCGGCCTTAACGGAATCGTCGTCAAGTCCCACGGCGGCACGGACGGGTTGGGCTTTGCCAACGCCATCGGGGTGGCCGTCGACATGGTCCGGAACGGCTTCAACGAGCGGATCAACACCGAACTCAAGAAGCTGAATTCGCAATCCGTTACCGCCGAGGTAAAAGCCATATGACCATTATCCGTTCGCGCCTGGCGGGCGTCGGGGCGTATTTGCCCCAGCGCGTCGTCACCAACGACGATTTGGCCAAGATCGTCGATACCTCCGACGAATGGATCGTCGAGCGCTCGGGCATCCGCCAGCGTCATATCGCGGCGGACGACGAGATGACCTCGGACCTCGCCACCGCCGCCGCGCGCGAGGCGATGGAAGATGCGGGCGTCTCCGCCGACGAGATCGACCTGATCATCGTCGGCACCACCACGCCCGACGACACCTTCCCCGCGACTGCGGCCAAGGTGCAGGCCAACCTCGAAGTGCCCGGCGGTTTCGCCTTCGACGTTCAGGCGGTGTGCTCGGGCTTCCTCTATGCGCTCGCGACGGCGGACAAGTTCATCCGTTGCGGTGAGGTCAAGACCGCGCTGGTGATCGGCGCGGAGACCTTCTCGCGCATCCTCGACTGGAGCGACCGCGACACCTGCGTGCTGTTCGGCGATGGCGCCGGCGCCGTGGTGCTGAAGGCGGCGACGGGCGAGGGGACGAACGCCGATACCGGCATTCTCTCGACCCACCTGCACGCCGACGGCCGCTTCCGCGATCTGCTCTACGTCGACGGCGGTCCGTCGCGTACCAAGACCGTCGGCCACGTCCACATGACCGGCAAGGAAGTCTTCCGTCACGCCGTGACCAAGCTCGCCACCGTCGTCGACGAGGCGCTCGTGGCCAACGGCATGACCGGCGCCGATCTCGACTGGCTGGTGCCGCACCAGGCCAATCGCCGCATTCTGACCTCGACCGCGAAGAAGGCGGGAGTCCCCGAGGACCGGGTGGTGGTGACCGTCGACAAGCACGCCAACACCTCCGCCGCGTCGATCCCGCTGGCGCTGCACACCGCGGTGCGCGACGGCCGGATCAAGGCGGGCCACGTCGTCCTGATCGAGGCGATGGGCGGCGGCTTCACCTGGGGTTCCGCCCTGGTGCGGATGTAATTCATTAGCGTTTAGAACCCGTTCGCCGCCGCGCGCGGTACGGTCGAACCGGCTCCTTCGGGGGCCGGTTTTTTTTGTTCTCCCCCTTTGGAATTCCGATCCTCTCCACCATTTTGATATTGCGACATATTTTTGCGGTTGATATGGTTTCCGAATGGCTGGTAGTGGAGGCTTCGGATGAGTGAGCAAACGGTTACCCGCGCGCACCTGAGCGAAGCGGTCTACCAGGAGGTCGGGCTGTCGCGGAATGAGTCGGCCGATCTGCTGGAGATGGTGTTGGACGAGATCTCCACGGCGCTGTCGGAAGGCGACGTCGTCAAGATTTCCTCCTTCGGCAGCTTTTCCGTGCGCAGCAAAGGCGAGCGCATCGGCCGCAATCCCAAAACCGGCGAGGAGGTTCCGATCCTTCCGCGCAAGGTTCTGGTGTTCCGCCCGTCGCAGCTCCTGAAGGCGCGCATCAACGAAGGTGCGTAAGCTTCCGGCAACGGAGACGTGACATGACCACCGCAGCGGAGGGCGAAGGCCCGCGCCGGACGCACAAGTCCGACGCGGCGTTTCGCACGATCAGCGAGGTCGCCCAGGAACTTGGTGTGCCGCAGCACGTGCTGCGGTTTTGGGAAACGCGGTTTCCCGCGATCCAGCCCCTCAAGCGGGGCGGCGGGCGGCGGTATTACCGCCCCGAGGACGTGGCGCTGCTGCGCGCGATCCGCACGCGGCTCTACGACGACGGCTTCACCATCAAGGGGGTCCGCAAGATCCTCGACGAGAAGGGCGTGGACGGGCTGATCGCGCCGCCGGCGATGACCGAAGCGTCCGCCGACGCCGTGCCGGCCGCCGAGGCGCCCGTGGGGCGCGAGCCGAACCTGCCGCTCGATCTGCCGGCGGTCCAGCATACCGGACTCTCGCCGCACCAGCGCGCCGAGGTGCGGGCTGCGATCGGTGCGCTCGTCCGGCTGAAAAACAGCCTGGATCAAGCGCTTGCGGATGCCGAAGAGGCTTCCGGACAAGATTGATCGGAACCCCGAAACGTCGCTTGCGCGGCGTGATCGGGCGGTCTATAGTGCGCGTCCTTGATCCAATCCCTGGGAATTTCCAGGGGTTGCCGGTGTGTCGGAGCGTGGCGCAGTTTGGTAGCGCACCAGCATGGGGTGCTGGGGGTCGTGGGTTCGAATCCCGCCGCTCCGACCACTTTTCCCCAATGAAAATCCGCGAATTCGTTACGCGCCCGTAGTCTGCGACTACGAGTGCAGTTGCGCCTGTTCGGCGCGGCGGCCGGAAATCAGGCGACGCCCCTCCGCGGTGAGGCGGCAGACCAGCCAGTCCGGCTTCAACGGGTTGGCGAACCAGGGCTCCGCCCAGCCGCGCGCGATGCACGACTGCACCATGCGGCTACTCACGCGGCGTCCCACCTCGTCGAACAACGGCAACTTGCCGCCGGCCTGGGTGAGGCCGCGGTGCAGCCATTTGCGTTGGGCCGGGGTGGGGCGGGGGGCATCCTCGCGGGGCATCCGATCGGTCCTCGTTGGCGTCAGCAAGACGATCATGGTAAGCGGGACTCTGTCCGCTTGTCATCCCGGAGGCGTGAAATGACCGATACGCCGTTCTGTCTCGTCTACGTCACCGCCCGCGACCGCGCGGAAGCCGAGGCTTTGGCGCGCCGCGCGGTCGAGACGCGGCTCGCCGCGTGCGCCAACATCGTCGGCGAAATCCGTTCGTTCTACTGGTGGGACGGCGCGGTCCAGGACGACTCCGAGTGCGCGCTGGTGCTGAAAACCCGCCAGGATCTGTTCGAACGCCTCAAGGACGAGATCGTCGCCGCGCACTCCTACGAATGCCCGTGTGTCGTCGCGCTGCCGCTCGTCGCGGGCAGCGCGCCCTATCTCGCATGGCTGGGGGAACGGACGCTGGCCGGGTGATCAGGGCACCTGGGCGGGGCACTGCACCGTCACCACGGCGAAGGCGGCGAGGCCCTCGCGGCGGCCGATGAAGCCGAGTTCCTCGGTGGTCGTCGCCTTGATCCCGACGCGGCCGTTGTCGATCCCGAGGATCGACGCGACGCGGGTGGTCATCATCCGGCGGTGCGGCCCGATTCGCGGCGCTTCGCCGAGAATCGTGATGTCGGCGTTGACGATGCGCGCGCCGCGCGCCTTCACCAGCGCCACCGCGCGCTTGACGAACAGCACCGAGGCGGCGCCGCGCCATTTCTCGTCCGACGGCGGGAAGTGGCGGCCGATGTCGCCCGCGGCGATGGTGCCGAGGAGCGCGTCGGTGAGGGCGTGGAGCGCGACGTCGGCGTCGGAATGACCGACGAGTCCCTGGTCGTGGGGCACCAGCACGCCGCACAGCGTCACCGAGTTGCCTTCGCCGAGCTTGTGCACGTCGACGCCCTGGCCGATGCGGGTTTCGGTCGGCCCGGCGAGCAGGCGGGAAGCGTGCTCGAAGTCGCTCGGGGTGGTGATCTTGAGGTTGCGCTCGTCGCCGTCGACCATCGCGACCGCGATGCCGCAGACCTCGGCGACGGTGGTGTCGTCGGTGAGCGAGCGGCCGTTGGTCTCGCGGTGCGCCTGGAGGATCGGCGCGAAACGGAAGCCCTGCGGCGTCTGCGCGCGCCACACCTTGGCGCGGTCGACGGTTTCGCTGCCGCCGTCGTCGAGGCTGCGCTTGAGGGTGTCGCACACCGGCAGGGCAGGCACCGCCGCGTCGGCGTGTTCGAGGGCGTCGAGCACCCGGTCGATCACGCCTGCGCCGACGAAGGGCCGCGCGCCGTCGTGAATCAACACGAGATCGGGCGGGTCGGCGGCAAGCGCCTCGAGGCCGAGGCGCACCGAGTCCTGCCGCTCCGGCCCGCCGAAGATCGGCGGCGCGAGGCCGAGGCCCTTGGCAGCCGCTTCATAGAGGGCGACGTCGTTGGGATGGATCACCGCGCGCACCTCGGCGATGTCCGGATGGGCGGACAATCGCCCGAGGGTGTGCCGCAACATCGGCGCGTCGCCAAGCGTCCGGTACTGCTTGGGAACATCGCCACCGAACCGTTCGCCGCGCCCCGCCGCGACCACCAACGCCACACACCGTTTCATCCGGTCCCCCGTACCCGTATTCAGTTCGTCGGTCCCCACGGTATCGCGGTTCTTTGTCATATGCCATGGATTCCTCTAAAGCGTGCCCGCCGGGCGGGCAGTAGCGATTGCGAGGCGTTGACTACTTCGTAGGCGGGGCCGCATATTTGTTCAATCAGTGCCGAATTTGCTTGAATTGCAGGCAATCATTGGGTGGAATACGCCCGAATTTTGGTGTCCGAGATGGTGCCGTTGACCGATCTTACGCAGCTATCCTCGCCTCTGGTTGTGCTCGCGCCGATGTCCGGCGTGACCGACGCGCCGTTCCGTCGGCTTGCGCGGCGCTTCGGCGCGCCCGCGGTGGTTTCGGAGATGTTCGCGTCGAGCCTGCTCGCCCACGGCGGCAAGACCAACCGCCGCAGCCTCGACTTTTCCGCCGAGGCGCCGCTGGTGGTGCAACTCGTCGGCGGCGAGCCGGAGAAGATGGCCGAGGCCGCGCGTATCGCGGCGGAAGCCGGGGCGGCGGCAATCGACGTCAACATGGGCTGCCCGGCGAAGAAAATCGCGAAATCCGGCGGCGGCGCAGTGCTGATGCGCGAACCGGAACGGGCCGCGGCGATCGTTTCGGCGGTGTCGGCGGCGGTCGATCTGCCGGTTTCGGTGAAGATCCGCCTCGGCTGGGATGACGAAAACCGCAACGCGCCCGAATTCGCGCGGCGGATGGCCGATGCCGGCGCGCGCATGGTGACGGTGCACGGGCGCACCCGCGATCAACTCTATTCCGGCATCGCCGACTGGCGTGCGATCGCGGCGGTCGCGGAGGCCGTTGCGGTGCCGGTGATCGCCAACGGCGACGTCTGCGATCTCGCTTCGGCTCGCCGCGCGCTCGCGGAGTCGGGCGCGGCGGGGGTGATGATCGGGCGCGCCGCCTGCGGGCGACCATGGCTGGCCGGGCACGTCGCCCGAGGGCTCGCGACCGGCGAGATGCCGCCCGAGCCCGATCTCGCCGAGCGCGAAACGATCCTGATCGAGCATCTCGACGCGATGCTCGCCGAATACGGCGCGTTCGCCGGGCTGCGCGCGGCACGCAAGCACGTCGCCTGGGCGATCCGCGGCATCGACGGCGCCGCCGCCGCGCGCGAACGGGTGTTCGCCGCCGAAACCGTCGAGGAAACCCGCGAGGCGATCGCCGATCTCTTCCGCCGCGCCATGAATCACGCAAGGAGTTTGGCCGCCTGATGTCGATGTTCAGCAAGTTCCAGAACGCCAAGAAGGCGGAGAAGGGCAAGGCGCAGCCGGCCAGCGCCGAGGAGATGGCGGGCGTCCTGCACGCGCTGCCGGAGGCGGTCGTGGCGCTCGATGCCGAGAACCACATCACCTACGTCAACGCCGCCGCCGAGGCGCTGTTCGAAACCGGCGGCTCGCACATGATCGGGCTGCCGCTTTCGGATTTCGTGCCGAAGGACAGCCCGGCGTACGCGCTCCTCGATCAGTGCCGCGCCGATCACTGCCGCTATTCCGAATACGGCGTCGAGCTCGATACCCCGCGCACCGGCCCGCGCACGATGACGGTGCAGGTCGCGCCGGTGTTCGACGACAACCGTTGCGTCGTGCTCTCGATGCACGAGCACTCGATCGCGAAGAAGATCGGCCAGCAGTTGAGCCACCGCAACGTCGCCCGCTCGGTGACGGCGATGGCGCGCCTGCTCGCGCACGAGGTCAAAAACCCGCTCTCGGGCATCCGCGGCGCGGCGCAGCTTCTCGAACAGAACGCGAGCGAGGACGACCGCACCCTGACCCGGCTGATCTGCGACGAGGCCGACCGCATCGTCGCGCTGGTCGACCGGATGGAGGCGTTCTCCGACAAGCCGCAGCTGATGCGCCAGCCGGTCAACATCCATCAGGTGCTGGAACACGTCCGCCGCGTCGCCGAGAACGGCTTCGCCAAGGGCATCCGCATCGTCGAGATGTACGACCCGTCGCTGCCGCCGGTGCTGGGGGACCGCGATCAGCTGATCCAGGTGTTCCTCAACCTCGTCAAGAACGCTGCCGAGGCGTGCCCCAAGGACGCCCCGGAGATCGTTATCTCCACCAACTACCAGCACGGCATCCGCCTCGCGGTGCCGGGCGGCGCAGACAGCCGCCAGCACGTGCCGCTGGTGGTGACGGTGCAGGACAACGGCGCGGGCATCCCGAAGGAACTGCGCCAGAACCTCTTCGATCCCTTCGTCACCACCAAGTCGAGCGGTTCCGGCCTCGGCTTGTCGCTGGTGGCCAAGATCGTCGACGACCATGGTGGCATCATCGAGTTCGATTGCCAGCCGAAGAAGACGATCTTCCGCGTGATGCTGCCGGTCGCCTGACGACAATCAGAAAGAAAGACGCAAACCCATGACGCCATCCACGATTCTCGTCGCCGACGACGACCGCAGCATCCGCACCGTGCTCTCCCAGGCGCTCGCCCGCGCGGGATACGAGGTGCGCACCACCGGCAACGCGGCGACGCTCTGGCGCTGGGTGCAGGACGGCGAGGGCGACCTCGTCATCACCGACGTGATCATGCCCGACGAGAACGGCCTCGACCTGATCCCGCGGATCAAGAAGCTGCGCCCCGAGATGCGCATCATCGTGATGAGCGCGCAGAACACCCTTTTGACCGCGGTCAAGGCGACCGAGCGCGGCGCTTTCGAATACCTGCCCAAGCCCTTCGACATCAAGGAGCTGGTCGGCGTGGTGCAGCGCGCGCTCTCGATGCCGAAGTCCGGCCCCGAGAAGCCGAGCGACGACGAGGATTACGACCGTCTGCCGCTGATCGGCCGCTCGCCCGCGATGCAGGAGATCTACCGTACCCTCGCGCGCCTGATGAACACCGACCTCACGGTGATGATCAACGGCGAGTCGGGCACCGGCAAGGAACTCGTCGCCCGCGCGCTGCACGAATACGGCAAGCGCCGCAACGGCCCGTTCGTCGCGATCAACATGGCGGCGATCCCGCGCGAACTGATCGAGAGCGAGCTGTTCGGCCACGAGAAGGGGGCCTTCACCGGCGCGACGACGCGTTCGGCGGGCCGCTTCGAGCAGGCCGAGGGCGGCACCCTGTTCCTCGACGAGATCGGCGACATGCCGCCCGAGGCGCAGACCCGCCTGCTGCGCGTGCTGCAGGAGGGCGAGTACACCACCGTCGGCGGACGCACGCCGATCCGCGCCAACGTCCGCATCGTCGCGGCGACCCACCGCGACCTTTCGGTGCAGATCCGCCAGGGCCTGTTCCGCGAGGACCTCTACTACCGCCTCAACGTCGTGCCGATCCGGCTGCCGCCGCTGCGCGAGCGCGCCGAGGACATTCCGGAACTGGTCAACCACTTCCTCAACGTCGCCGCGCAGGAAGGCCTGCCGATCAAGGCGCTCGACCCCAAGGCGATCGAGCGGCTGAAGCAGCACCGCTGGCCCGGCAACGTGCGCGAACTCGAAAACCTCATCCGCCGCCTCGCCGCGCTCTATTCGCAGGAGGTGATCGAGGTCGACGCGATCGAGGCGGAGCTGTCGTCGTCGATGGCGCCGGTCGCCGCCGGCGGCCAGCCGGAGAACGAGGGACTCGCGGGGATGGTCGAACGCCACCTGCGCGAATACTTCCTCGCCCATGCCGACGGCCTGCCCGCGCCGGGGCTGCACGAGCGCATCCTCCGCGAGGTCGAGCGTCCGCTGATCTCGCTCTGCCTCGACGCCACGCGCGGCAACCAGATCAAGGCGGCGCACGTCCTCGGCCTCAACCGCAACACCCTGCGCAAGAAAATCCGCGAACTCGACATCCACGTGATCCGCGGCGTGAAGTGAGGCGCGCGTCATGGTGACGCCGCCCAAGTCGAAACATCGCCTGGGGATGCGCCTGGGACTTTGGGCGCGGCGGGTGCGGCTTGGGCGTAAACTCGCGTTTCTGCTCGCGCTCGGCGCGCTGGTGTCCGGCCTTCTGACCATGGCCGCGCTGTTCGAGGCGGGGCCGTTCCGTCCGTCGCCCGATCTCGCGTTCGTCTACCTCAACCTCGATCTCGCGTTCCTGCTCGCGCTCTCGATCCTCGTCGGCAAGCGGCTGGTGCAGATCTACGCCGAGCGGCGGCGCGGCGCGGCGGGCTCGCGCCTGCAAAGCCGCCTGGTGCTGAGCTTCGCACTGCTCTCGGTGATCCCGACGGTGCTCGTCGGCACCTTCTCGGCGCTGTTCTTCCACAACGGTCTGCAGGGGTGGTTCTCCAACCGCGTCGGCACCGCCGTGCACGAGTCCCTGGTGGTCGCCGAGGCCTATCTCAAGGAGCACCAGCAGGCGGTCGCCACCGACGCGCTCAGCATGGCACAGGACGTCTCGCGCAATTGGGATTCGCTTTATATTTCCAACGCGCGGATGGACGCGTTCATGCGCCAGGAGACGTTGCAGCGCGGCCTCTCCGAGGCGGTGATCTTCAACGAGACCGGCGACGTGATGGCGCGCGCGGGCTTCACCTTCTCGCTGCAGTACGAAGACGTGCCGATGTGGGCGCTGGAGAAGGCGAAGCGCGGCGAGGTGGCGCTCCTCACCAGCGGCAACGACGACCGGGTGCGCGCGCTGATCCGCCTCGACGTGCTCGCGCCGGGCGAGAACTTCCTCTACATCGGCCGCTTCGTCGACGCGACGGTGATCGGCCACATCGAGCAAGCGCAGAAGGCGGTGCAGGCCTATCAGGCGCTCGAAATCGAGCGGTGGGACTTCGAGCTGACCTTTACCCTGGTCTATATCCTCGTCTCGCTGCTGCTGCTGCTCACTGCGATGTGGCTCGGCCTCACGCTCTCCAACAAGCTGGTGCAGCCGATCTCCGAACTGATCGGCGCGGCGGAGAAGGTGGGCGAGGGCGATCTGTCCGCACGGGTGCGCGAGTACGCCTACGCCGACGAGGTTTCGGTGCTTTCCCGCGCGTTCAACCGGATGCTGATCCAACTCGCCGATCAGCGCGAACGCCTGCTCGAAGCCAACGAACAGCTCGACACCCGCCGCCGCTTCACCGAGGCGGTGCTGACCGGCGTTTCTGCGGGCGTGCTCGGGCTCGACGCGGTCGGCCGGGTGCGCGCGGTGAACCCCTCGGCGGCGGAACTTCTCGGCATCGACGCGCCGACGGCGGTCGGCAAGATGCTCGCCGAGTTGTCGCCCGAACTCGACTCTGCCTTCACCGAAATGCGCCACATCACCGGGCGCGCGGTGCAGAAACCGGTGAGCATCCGCCGCAACGGCCACGAACGCACCCTCCTGGTGCGCGTCGGCACCGAGTTCTCGGGGCTCGACGTCATCGGCTATGTTCTCACCTTCGACGATGTCACCGAGCTTCAGGCGGCGCAGCGGGCCGCCGCATGGTCCGACGTGGCGCGCCGGATCGCGCACGAAATCAAGAACCCGCTGACGCCGATCCAGCTTTCCGCCGAGCGCCTGCAACGCAAGTACGCGCCGCAGATCGCCGAGGGCGGCGAGACCTTCCAGGGCCTCACCGAAACGATCGTGCGGCAGGTCGGCGACATCCGCCGCCTCGTCGACGAGTTTTCCTCGTTCGCACGGATGCCGACGCCGCAGTTCGCCCGCGAAAACCTCTCGCTGCTGGTGCAGCAGGCGGCGGAATTGCAGCGCGGCGCGTATCCGACCATCGCCTTCGCCGTCGAACTGCCGGGACGCCCGACGATGGTCGAATGCGACCGGGGGCTGGTCGCGCAGTGCCTCACCAACATCCTCAAGAACGCGATCGAATCGATCGAGGAGCGCCAGAAGACGCGGCCCGAACCGCGAGGCGCGATCCAGATCGCGGTGCGCGCGGTGGAAGAGGGGATTCGCGTGGAGATCGCCGACAACGGCACCGGCCTGCCGTCGCAGGGGCGCGAGCGCCTGACCGATCCCTATGTCACCAATCGCACCAAGGGAACCGGCCTGGGGCTGGCGATCGTGAAGAAGATCATGGAAGATCATAACGGACATCTGCGATTGGAAGATGCCGAAGACGCTTCCGACGCCTCTGCGCTTGACACCGGGCGCGACTTGCAGCCCACTCAGGGCGCGCGGATCATCTTGGAATTCCCCGCGGCTGCCGCCGCGGCCGAGGCCATGCCGGAAGGCGAGGCCCCGAATGCATAAAGACGTGTGAAAAAGAGTGTCCATGGATATCCTGATCGTCGACGACGAAGCCGACATCCGCATGTTGGTTGCCGGTATTTTGGAAGACGAAGGCTACACGCCGCGCGAGGCGAGCGACGCGGATTCCGCTCTTGCCGCGGTGAAGGAGCGTCGGCCGCACCTCGTCATTCTCGATGTCTGGCTCGAGGGCAGCCGTCTCGACGGCCTCGGCATCCTGCGCGAAATCCGCAAGCGCGATCCCGACCTGCCGGTGGTGATGATTTCGGGCCACGGCACCGTCGAGACCGCCGTCGCCGCGCTCAAGGAAGGCGCCTACGACTTCATCGAGAAGCCGTTCAAGATGCAGCGCCTGTTGCTGGTGGTGGAACGCGCGCTCGAAGCCAGCACGCTGCGCACCGAGAACCGCAATCTGCGCGCGCTCACCGGTTCGGCGGCTGACCTGATCGGCTCGTCGCCAGCGGTGCAGCAGGTGCGCCAGATCGTCGAGCGCGTTGCGCCGACCGGCTCGCGCGTGCTGATCACCGGCCCCGCGGGCGCGGGCAAGGAAGTGGTGGCGCGGCAAATCCATGTGCAGTCGAAGCGCTGCAACGGGCCGTTCGTGGTGGTCAATTGCGCGGCGATGCACCCGGACCGGATGGAGCGCGAGCTCTTCGGCGCCGAGCCGGGCTACGCGGGACCGGACAGCCCCGGCCATCCCGGCGTGTTCGAACGCGCCCACGGCGGCACCCTGCTGCTCGACGAAGTCGCCGACATGCCGCTCGAAACCCAGGGCAAGATCGTCCGCGTGCTCCAGGATCAGAGCTTCGAGCGCCTCGGCGGGCACGGCCGCGTCAAGGTCGACGTGCGGGTGATCTCGACCACCAACCGCGACCTCACCCGCGCGATTTCCGAAGGTCTGTTCCGCGAGGACCTCTACTACCGCCTCGCGGTGGTGCCGCTCGCGATGCCGCCGCTGCGCGAGCGCCGCGAGGATATCCCCGAGCTTGCCGGGGTGTTCCTCAAGGCCGCCGCCGCGTCCTCGGGTACCTCGCCGCGCGCCCTCGGCGAAGACGCGCTCGCCGCGTTGCGCGCCTACGACTGGCCCGGCAACGTGCGCCAGCTTCGTAACGCGATGGACTGGGCGACGATCATGGCGCCGGGCGACGCGAAAGCGCCGATTTCCGCCGAGATGCTGCCGCCCGAAATCGGCGCGACCGCGCCGGTGACGCTGCACAGCAGCTATTCCGCCGAGATCATGGCGCTGCCGCTGCGCGAGGCGCGCGAACTGTTCGAGCGCGATTACCTGTCGAGCCAGCTCGTCCGCTTCGGCGGCAACATCTCGAAGACCGCGGGGTTCGTCGGCATGGAGCGGTCGGCCCTGCACCGCAAGCTCAAGTCTCTCGGCATCTTCGCCGACGAACATTCGCGCTGATACAAGGAAGCGGCCATCATGCGGGTTTTGATTTGCGGCGCCGGTCAGGTGGGTTTCAACATCGCCCGCTATCTCGCGGCCGAGGATGCCGATATCACCGTCGTCGACCGGCGGCCGGAGCTGATCCGCAAGATCCAGGATCAGCTCGACGTGCAGGCCGTGGTCGGCCATGCGGCGCACCCGCAGACGCTCGAGCAGGCGGGCGCGAACACCGCGGACATGATGATCGCGGTGACGCCCACCGACGAAGTCAACATGGTCGCCTGCCAGGTCGCGCATTCGCTCTTCAAGGTGCCGACCAAGATCGCGCGCGTACGCTCGCAGAGCTACCTTTCGCCGATCTGGGCGAACCTCTATTCGCGCGAGAACATGCCGATCGACGTGATCATCTCGCCCGAGTACGAGGTGGCGCAGTCGGTGACGCGGCTTCTCGAAGTGCCTGGCGCGCTCGACGTGATCCCGCTGGCGGGGGACAAGGTGCGCCTGATCGGCGCGCGCGCCTCGCAGAACTGCCCGATCCTCAACACCCCGCTGCGCCAGCTCTCGCAGCTCTTCCCCGAGCTTTCGATCACCATCCTCGGCATCATCCGCGACGAACGCGCCTGGGTGCCGACCGGCGACGACATCATGCAGCCGGGCGACGACGTCTACTTCATCACCGAGACCGCCAAAACGCAGCGCGCGCTCGCGGTGTTCGGGCACGAGGATCAGCTTTCCAGCCGCGTCGTGATCATGGGCGCG
>QKGW01000085.1 GCA_003250275.1 Alphaproteobacteria bacterium | reverse complement strand
CGTCGATCGGAATACCACCGCGCGGATACCAGTAGCCGCCGATGCGCAGCCACACCGGATCGAGGGTTTCGACGAGGCGGCGCGCCACCATCACCGTGCAGCTCTCGTGGAACGCGCCGTGATTGCGGAAGCTCTGCAGGAACAGCTTCAACGACTTCGATTCGACCAGCCACCGGCGCGGCACGAAGTCGATCACGAGGTGGGCGAAGTCGGGCTGGCCGGTCACCGGGCAGAGCGAGGTGAATTCGGGGCAGACGAAGCGTACCGCGGTGCGCGGCTGGTCGTCGCCGGTCCACGGCACGCGTTCGAGCACCGCCTCTTCGGGGGTCGCGGCGGCGGCGGCGGCCTTGCCGAGCTGGGTCAGGCCGGAGGTGTCTTGGGTCATTGCAGTCTCCTTCTGCCGATCAGATAGCGGATTTCGCCGCCGCGCGCATCCCGCGATTTTCGCTGGACGCGCCGCGCCCGCCGCGATTTCATCGCGCGATGACACCGTTTTCCGCCAAGCACCTCCGTCTGCTGAATTTCCGCACCGCCTGGGCCGATCAGGCGGCGGCGTTCGCGCCCGGCGGCGATGCCGCGTTGCAGGCCCTCGCCGACGGCCGCTTCGGCGAGGCGATGGCGCGCGCACAGGCGGCGTTCGGCGCGGGCGACGACGCCGCAGCCGAAACCATGGGTCTGGCCGCGCGCCTCGCGGGCAACCACGGTTTCGCCGCTCAGCTCTTCGCCCTCGACACCGCGCCCGTCTCCGCCGCCTGGCGCAACCGCGCCGCCGCGGCGATCCGCGCGCGGGCGTGGGACGATGCGGCGGAGGCCTTCGCCCGCGGCGCGGCGGAACCCGGCGCGCACGCCGACTGGTGCCGCGAGGGCCTCGGCCTACTGCTCGCGCTCGCCGAACGCTGGAGCGAGGCCGCCGAATGCCTCGGCCCACCCGGCGAGGCCGCCGACCGCGGCCTCGGCCTCCACGCCCACCTCTGCCGCATCGCCGCCGCGTTCGCGCTCGGGCGCGATCTCGGGCCGGACATCCGCCGCGCCGCCCTCGATGGCGACGCCGCGCCCGCGCCCAACTCCGGCAGCGGCGACCCGGGCCGCACCGTCGGCGGCGACCTGATCGCCTTCCTCGCCTGCGACCCCAAATATCTCGCCCGCTACGGCCTCGCCGCCCTCGCCGCGTTCGCCGAAGCGCACTCCGGCCTGCGCCTCGCCGCGCATCTCCACCTCTACGACGCCGACGCCGCGAGCCGCGCCCTCGCCGCCGAAGCCGCCGAAGCCCTCGGACTCGACCTCGCACTCACCACCGAGGCCGCCCCCGCCGAGACCGACGCGGCGCGGCGCGGCGCGTACTACGCCTGCGCGCGCTTCTGCCGCCTCGCCGAGGCATTGCCGCGCTATACCGCGCCGGCGATCGCGCTCGACGCCGACGCCCTGGTGCGCGGCGACCTCAGCCCGCTCGCCGCGCGCGTGCCCGCCGTCGGCCTCGCCACCGCGCCGCTGAGCGTGCCGTGGAACCGCCATCCCGCCGGGTTCGCGATCCTGCGCCCGAACGCGGCGGCGGCGGCGTTCCTCGCCGACGTCGCGGCGCTGATCGGCGATAGCCTCGGGCGCGGGCGGCGGTTGTGGTTCCTCGACCAATGGGCGCTGCTGATCGCCGCGCGCCGCCACCCGGTGCGCCGCATCCCCGCCGACTGGACCTACGACACCGGTTTCCGCGCGCACGCCTGGGTGTGGCAGGCGAGCGATTCCCGCAAGGCCGCGAACCCCACCTATCTGTCGGAGCGGAACCGCCTGCTCGCGCGCGCCACGCCCACCCGTTGACTGCGCCTTTCGGTTGTTGCCGCGCAGATGGCGGAAGCGTTATGTTACGGACCGACGTCAATGCCTTATATCACACCCGATCCTTCGAAAGGATGAGGGTGGGGGGACGGGGGGTCTGGGATGCGTATCGCCGACGGGTCGATCCGGCGCAAGCTGTTCACGTTCTATCTCCTGGCGGGCATCGTTCCTCTGGTGCTGGTGGTGCTGCTCTGCCTGCACTTCGCTTCCGACGCACTCACGGATAAGTCGTTCCACCAGCTCGTCACCACCCAGAGCCTGCGCAAGACCCGCATCGAGCAGGATTTCGCCCTGCGCATCGAATCGCTGCGCCGGCTCAATCAGCGCAACGACATCATCAACCTCTTCACCGAGATCGACGCGCTGCCGCGCATCGGCGCGGGCGACGCCGTCGACTTCCTCTCGTCGCGCTACCAGACGGTGACCGATCGCTACTCGCCCTCGCTGCAGCATTACGTCGCCACCTTCCACTACGCCGACCTGCTGCTGATCTCCAACTCGGGGCGAATCCTCTACTCGCTCAACTACCCGCATCAGGCCGGATCGCTGCTCGCCACCGGGGCGCTGATGGACAGCGGCCTCTCGAAGCTCTGGCAGCGGATTTCGGTGACGCGCTCCACCGCGTTGATCGACTTCCTCCCCTATACCGAGGGCAGCACCAGCGGCTACGCCGCGTTCCTCGGCCAGCCCTATTTCGGGCGCGACGGCAAGATGGCGGGGATCGTCGCGATCCGCCTCGGATCCGGGCTCATCGACTCGATCGTCGACTCGCGCGATGGCATGGGCGAAACCGGCGAGAGCTATATCGTCGCGCTCGACAAGACCAACGGCCGCTATCAGTTCCGCACCACCGTGCGCACCACCGGCCAGGGCCGC
>QKGW01000349.1 GCA_003250275.1 Alphaproteobacteria bacterium | reverse complement strand
GCGAGGGTGCGCTTCCAGATCAGTTCGTAGAGGCGCGCCTGGTCGCGGTTCAAAAGGTGCGCGACCGAGGCCGGGGTGCGGCTGAGGTCGGTCGGGCGGATCGCCTCGTGCGCTTCCTGAGCGTTCTTCGCCTTGGTCTTGTAGATGCGCGGGCTCTGCGGCAGGTAGCTCTGGCCGAAATCGCGCGCGATCACGCTGCGCGCGCCCTCGATCGCTTCCGCCGCGAGGGTCACGCCGTCGGTTCGCATGTAGGTGATCAGACCGACGGTCTCGCCGCCGAGGTCGACGCCTTCATAGAGGCGCTGCGCCACTTCCATGGTTTTCCGCGCGGCGAAGTGGAGCTTGCGCGCCGCTTCCTGCTGCAGGGTCGAGGTGGTGAACGGCGGGTAGGGATGACGCTTGGTCTGCTTGCGCTCGACCGAGCCGACGTGGAACTTGGCGTTGCGCAGCGCGAGTTCCATGCCGCGCGCCATCGCGCCGCCCGAAATCGAGAGCTTGTCGAGCTTCTTGCCGTCGAAGTGGGTGAGGCGGGCGCTGAACGGCGCACCGGCGGGGGTGAGGAAGCTGCCGTCGATGGTCCAGTATTCGTCGGAGCGGAAGTCCTCGATTTCTTTCTCGCGCTCGCAGATCAAGCGCAGCGCGACCGACTGCACGCGGCCCGCCGAACGGCTGCCCGGCAGCTTGCGCCACAGCACCGGCGAGAGGGTGAAGCCGACGAGGTAGTCGAGGGCGCGGCGGGCAAGGTAGGCCTGCACCAGTTCCTGGTCGACGTCGCGCGGGTTGTCCATCGCTTCGAGAATCGCGCGCTTGGTGATCTCGTTGAACACCACGCGGCGGACCGGCTTGTCCTTCAGGAGGTTACGCTTCGCCAGTTCGTCCTGAACGTGCCAGGAAATCGCCTCTCCCTCGCGATCGGGGTCGGTTGCGAGGATCAGGCCGTCGGCCTTCTTCATCGCGTCGGCGATGGCCTTGATGTGCTTTTCGTCGTTGGCGGCGATTTCCCATTGCATCGCGAAGCCGCCTTCCGTGTCCACCGAGCCGTCCTTGGCCGGGAGATCGCGGATGTGACCGTAGCTTGCGATGACGTTGTAGGCCGAGCCGAGGTACTTGTTGATAGTCTTGGCCTTGGCCGGAGATTCGACGACGACGACGTCCATGAACTACCTTCGTTTGCGCCCGCGAACGGGAAAAATCCGAGTTGCCGCACCGGATTGCGAACTATCCGGGAAGCCGGGCGATCATCTGTCCGGCCAGGCGTTCAATGCGCCCGGCGAGCTCCAGTTCCAGCAGCGCGACAGCGCCCTCGGCAGCAGACAATTGACATTCGCGCAGCGCCACGTCAACCGGAAGCGGAGCGGAAGTCAAAGATTCCAGCAATCTTTCCCGCCGTTCGGCGGCGGATTCCGGCATCGCCAGCAGTCGCGCGGGGATGGGTGCGGCCTCGGGCTCGGCGAAACCGGGGAGCGAACCTTGCACCGGACCGAGTGGTCCCGAAAGGGTGGCGAGCACATCGTCCGCGCACTCGATCAGGGTGGCGCCGTCCTTGATCAGCGCGTTGGTGCCGCCCGCGCGCGGGTCGGCAGGGAAGCCCGGCACCGCCATCACCTCGCGCCCCTGTTCGCCGGCGAGCCGCGCGGTGATCAGCGAGCCCGAGCGCGGCGTCGCTTCGACCACCACCACGCCCTTCGCGAGCCCGGAGACGATGCGGTTGCGGCGCGGGAAGTGGCGCGCCTGCGGCTCGGTGCCGGGCGGCATTTCCGAGACGATGCAGCCCTCGGCGCGGATTTCCTCCCACAGCCGGGCGTTCTCGCGCGGGTAGATCACGTCCGCGCCGCCCGCCATCACCGCCACGGTGTTGGCCGCGCCCGCGCCCGCGTGAGCGGCGGCGTCGACCCCGCGCGCGAAGCCCGAAACCACGGTGACGCCGCGCCCGCCGAGGTCGCGCGCGAGGCGATGGGCGAAGCGGGTGCCGTGCACAGAGGCGTTGCGCGCGCCGACCACCGCGACCGCCGGGCGGTGCAGCAGCGCGGCGCGCCCGAGCACGCAGATCAGCGGCGGCGCATCGGAGATTTCGCGCAGGAGGGCGGGGTAATCGGCGTCGGGCAACGCGACGATGCGCCCGCCGAGGCGGGCGACGGCGGCGAATTCGGCCTCCGCCTCGCTCCGTGCGGCGACCGCGATCGCGCGCTTGAGTCCGCCCGACCGGGCGAGATCGGGCAGCGCGTCGAGCGCCGAGGCGGCGGTGCCGAAGCGCGCGAGCAGGCGGCGAAACGCCATCGGGCCGACGTTCTCGGACCGGTAGAGGCGCAGCCAGTCGATCCGTTGTGCGTCCGTCAGGTCTTCGCCGGTCATCGCGATCCTACGATTTCTTCAACTTCTTCTTGATGTCGATGCGCGGTTCGGTGCCCGCCAGCAGGCGCTTGATGTTGGCGTGGTGGCGGACCAGCGCGAGCAGCGCAAGCGCGGCGTAGACCACCGCGTGGCTCGGGTGCCCGAGCGCGAAGGCGACGAACGGCGCGGCAACCAGGGCGACGAGCGCGGAGAGCGACGAGTAGTGGAAGGCGAACGCCATGCCGATCCAGATCAGGCAGGCGGCGAGGCCGGTGAGCGGCGAAGTGGCGATCAGCACGCCGAGCGTGGTGGCGACGCCCTTGCCCCCCTTCATGTTGAGCCAGACCGGGAAGTTGTGGCCGAGCACCGCGAACAG
>QKGW01000314.1 GCA_003250275.1 Alphaproteobacteria bacterium | reverse complement strand
ATGGATGCGATAAAAATGAAAGAATCTTCCACGCCTGCCGAACTCGACCGGATCGACCTCAAGATTCTCCGCGCGCTGCAGGAAAACGGCCGCCTCGCCAACGCCGATCTCGCGAAGCTGGCGGACGTCAGCCCCGCCACCTGCCATCGCCGCACCCAGCGCCTGTTCGAGGAGGGGTACATCGGCGGCGTGCGGGCGATGGTGGCGCCGAAGGCGGTGGGGCGGGGCACGCTGGTGATGGTCGGCGTGGTGCTCGACCGCTCGACCCCTGAGAGCTTCGCCGAGTTCGAGAAGGCGGCGGCGGCGCTGCCGTTCGTGCTCGACTGCCATCTCGTGGCGGGGGATTTCGACTATTTCCTCAAGATCCGCGTTTCCGACATGGTGGACTTCAACCATCTGCATGGCACGCGCCTGATCGGCCTGCCAGGTGTCCGGCAAACCAGGACTTTTTTCGTGATGAAGGAGGTGGTGGACAACGCGCCGCTGCCGTTCTGAGGCGTGTGCGGGCGCTTGCATGGTTGCCGAGGATATAATAAGTAAGGCTTACGATAACGTCAGCCTGGAGAATTTCCAATGTCGCAGTCTCGCGACTCCATCGGCTTCCTGTTCAGCGACATCGCCCGCCTTTCGCGGCAAGCGTTCAACGCCCGTGCCGCGTCGCTTGGCCTGTCTCTGGCGCAGTGGCGCGTGCTCGCGGTGCTCGCGCGGCAGGACGGCATCAATCAGGTGCGCCTCGCCGACATCCTCGAAATCCAGCCGATGACCCTGGTGCGGCAGATCGACCGCCTCGAAACGATGGACCTCGTCGCCCGCCGGCCCGATCCCGGAGACCGCCGCGCCGTCCGCCTCGAACTCACCGCGGCGGCCGCGCCCCTGATCGCGCAGATGCGCCGCATCGCCGACGAACTCTGGGACGCCGCGCTTGCCGGGTTCGCGCCCGACGAGCGGGAGGCCCTTCATCACACCCTCGTGCGGATCAAGGCGGCGCTCTGCGCCGACGCGCATGGCGAAACCCAACCGCACGCCGCAGGACACTCCCACTCATGAAGCTCAGTAAACGCAAACTCCGCACCGGTCTTCTCGTCGCCGGTCCGCTCGCGGTCGTCCTCGTCGGCGGAGGGTTGTATCTCACCGGCGGGCGCTACGTCGGCACCGACAACGCCTACGTGAAGGCCGACAAGATCGCCCTCGCCCCCGAGGTGAAGGGGCGCATCGCCGCGGTCGACGTGATCGAGAACCAGCCGGTGACGGCGGGCGAGGCGCTGTTCCGCCTCGACGACGCGCCCTACCGCATCGCGCTCGCCAAGGCCGAGGCCGAACTCGCCCAGGCGCGCGACACCGTGGCGAGCCTCAAGGGGCAGTACCGCCAGAAGCAGGAGGAGATCGGCCTCGCCCGCGCCAACGCCGCGCTCGCGGCGAAGGAGTTCGACCGCAAGGCCGCGCTGATCCGCACCAACACGATTTCCGCGAGCGCGCTCGACACCGCGCGCACCGAGCTTTCGGTGGCGCAGCAGCGCATCCGCGTCGCCGAGCAGGAACTGGCGCAGATCGCCGCGCAGCTGGGCGGCGATCCCGACGTCGCGGTCGAGGATCATCCGCTCACCCGCGCGGCGCGCGCCGCGCGCGATCAGGCCGCGCTCGATCTCGAACACACCGTGGTGCGCGCGCCGTTCGCGGGCATCGCCGGGCAGGTGCCGAAGATCGGTTCCTGGGTCGACGCCGACAGCGCGGTGATGGCGCTGGTGTCCGACCGCAAGATCTGGATCGACGCCAACTTCAAGGAAACCGACCTCACCCACGTCGCCGCCGGGCAGGCGGTGACGATTTCGGTCGACACCTATCCGGGCCGCGAGTGGACCGGGCGCGTCGCCAGCATCAGCCAGGCCTCGGGCGCGGAGTTCTCGGTGATTCCGGCGCAGAACACCACCGGCAACTGGGTCAAGGTGGTGCAGCGCATCCCGGTGCGGATCGCGCTTGATCCCGCGTCCGATGCGCCGATGCTGCGCGCGGGGATGAGCGCCGAGGTCGAGATCGATACCGGCCATGTGCGCCCGCTCGCCCGCGCGCTGCTCGGCGGCCCCTCGGGCACCGCGTTCGCCGCCGAAGCGCAGAAATAATGACCCACGAGACCGACGGCGTCCGCGCCGCGTTCATCACCGTTTCGGTGATGCTGGCGACGATCATGCAGGCGCTCGACACCACCATCGCCAACGTCGCGCTGCCCTACATGCAGGGCGGGCTCGCGGCGACCCAGGAGCAGGTCTCCTGGGTGCTGACGAGCTACATCGTCGCTGCGGCGATCATGACCCCGCCGACCGGCATCCTCGCCGCGCGCTTCGGCCGCAAGCGGGTGTTCGCGGTGGCGGTGGCGGGTTTCACCGTCGCCTCGATGCTCTGCGGCGCGGCGCAGTCGCTCGAGGAGATGGTGCTGTTCCGCCTGTTGCAGGGGGTGTTCGGCGCGTCGCTGGTGCCGCTCTCGCAGGCGGTGCTGCTCGACACCTATCCCAAGGAGAAGCACGGTTCGGCGATGGCGATCTGGGGCGTCGGGGTGATGCTCGGGCCGATCCTCGGGCCGACCCTGGGCGGCTGGCTCACCGAAACCTACAACTGGCGCTGGGTGTTCTACGTCAACCTGCCGTTCGGCATCCTCGCGCTGCTCGGCATTCTCGCCTTTCTCCCCGAAACCGAGCCCGACACGAAGCGCCGCTTCGACG
>QKGW01000121.1 GCA_003250275.1 Alphaproteobacteria bacterium | reverse complement strand
GCCCGAGATGATGTTGAACGCGGCGACGAGGATGATCAGCGTGAGGATCAGGAACATCACGTTGCGCTCGACCTGCACCGCGGTGAAGAACGACGAGTTCGCCTGCCGCCAGTCGTAGATCGCCACACCCGGCCCGACCATCGGCTGGATCTGGCGCGCGACGCGGCCGGTGATCTCGGCGTCGGTGAGGCCGATGTCGATCTGCGAGGCGCGTCCGTCCATCGCGAAGTAGGCCTGCGCCGCCTCCCACGGAATGAACACGTAGGTGGCGTCGTATTCCGACATGCCGACCTTGAAGATTGCCGCGACGGTGTAACTGCGCACCCGCGGCACCGAGCCGAACACCGTCGCCTGCCCCTTCGGCGAGATCAGGGTGAGCTTGTCGCCGACGGTGATGCCCATCTTCTGCGCCATCCGCTCGCCGATCACCACCGCATCGGTACCCTCGAACGCATCGAGGGAGCCGAAGCGGATGTTGTCGGCGAAGATCGCGCGCGACCGCAGCGCATCGGGTTCGATGCCGCGCACCAGCGCGCCAAGGTTGACGTTGTTGGCGGTGGCCATGACCTGGCCCTCGACCACCGGGATCGCGTAGGTGACGCCGGGGACCGTCCGGATTTCCTTCGCCAGCGCGTCGGACTGGCCGATCCCCTGCCCGCCGACCGAATACACCGCGAGGTGGCCGTTGACGCCGAGGATGCGGCCGAGCAGCTCCGAGCGGAACCCGTTCATCACCGACATCACGATGATCAGGGTGGCGACGCCGAGCATGATCCCCGCGAGCGAGAACCCGGCGATCACCGAGACAAACCCTTCCTTGCGGCGTGCGCGCAGGTAGCGGAACGCCACCATGCGCTCGAACGGACCGAACACGGCGGTCTCCTTGGGTTAGGCGGTCAGCTTGGCGATCGCGGCTTCCGGGGTGAGGGTCTCGCGCTCGCCGGTGGCGCGGGTCTTGATCTCGACCACGCCGTCCTTCAGACCCTTGGGGCCGACCACGAGCTGATACGGCAGGCCGATCAGGTCCATGGTGGCGAACTTCGCACCGGCGCGCTCGTCGCGGTCGTCGTAAAGCACCTCGACGCCCGCCTTCGCAAGCTCGGCGTTGAGCCGGTCGCACATCGCGTCGGTCCCCTCGTCGCCCTGCTTGAGGTTGACCAGACCGACTTTGAACGGCGCGACGCTTTCCGGCCAAATGATGCCGGCATCGTCGTGGCAGGCCTCGATGATCGCGCCGACGAGGCGCGAAACGCCGATGCCGTAGGACCCCATTTCGAGGGTGATCGGCTGGCCGTCCGGGCCGGCGACGACCGCGCCCATCGGCTTCGAGTACTTGGTGCCGAAATAGAAGATGTGGCCGACCTCGATGCCGCGCGCGGTGACGAGATCGTCGCCGGCCTCGGCCGCCTTCGCCTCGTCGTGCATCTCTTCGGTCGCGGCGTAGTCGCGGGTCCAGTCCTCGAACACCGGCGAGAGGTCGCCCTCGTAATCGAGGTCGAGCGCGAGCGGGTCCTTCTCCAGGAACGACTTGTGGCAGAACACCTGGCTCTCGCCGGTCTCGGCGAGAATGATGAACTCGTGCGACAGATCGCCGCCGATCGGGCCGGTGTCGGCGCGCATCGGGATCGCCTTCAGGCCGAGGCGGGCGAAGGTGCGCAGATAGGCGACGAACATCTTGAAGTACGCCTTGCGCGCGCCCTCGGCGGAAACGTCGAAGGAGTACGAGTCCTTCATCAGGAACTCGCGGCCGCGCATCACGCCGAAGCGCGGGCGGATCTCGTCACGGAACTTCCACTGGATGTGGTAGAGGATCTTCGGGACGTCGCGGTAGCTCTTGGCGAGGCCGCGGAAGATCTCGGTGATCTGCTCTTCGTTGGTCGGGCCGTAGAGCATTTCGCGGTCGTGGCGGTCGCGGATGCGCAGCATTTCGGGGCCGTAGGCGTCGTAGCGGCCGCTCTCCTGCCAAAGCTCGGCGGACTGGATCGTCGGCATCAGGAGTTCCTGCGCACCGGCGCGGTTCTGCTCCTCGCGCACGATGGCTTCGATCTTGCGCAGCACCTTGAGCCCGAGCGGCAGCCACGAATAGATGCCCGCGCTCGACTGGCGGATCATCCCGGCGCGCAGCATCAGGCGATGGGAAACGATCTGGGCCTCGTTCGGGGTTTCCTTGAGGACCGGCAGAAAATAGGTGGAAAGACGCATGACGGGAACCATCGGGTCAATTGAAGAGGTTGCCCCAAGGAATTAACGGACCCCGAAGCGGTTGGCAACGGACTTCACTTCCGCGCCGCACGGCAGGCGGCGATGAGGTCCGCATCCGAAGGATCGACCGATTGACCGTTGATCGTCACGCGGTTGCCCTCCACCCGCACGTTGGCGACCGTCGTCTTCGCCTCGTAGGGCCCACGGGTATCGAAGCCGAGGCGCTTCGCCACGTCGATGGTCACCGGAAATTCGATCACCTTGGGCGGCTCGATGCGGATCGTGCCGGGCGCGTCGGCAGGCGCGACCCGGCGGCCGTAGACATCCACCCCCGGCTTATAGTCCGCGCCGCCGCCATCCGCGCGCATTGCGCGTACACAGGCGTCGATATCGTCGGCCCATGCGGGCGCGGCAATTGCCCCGATGATCACCGCCAGCAGCATCGCCATTCGTACCATCGCACCCTCCCTGATGAATTTTTTTCGCGAGAAAACTGAAATTCATTCATCGCGACGCTTG
>QKGW01000247.1 GCA_003250275.1 Alphaproteobacteria bacterium | reverse complement strand
TGGCTTTAGCCGAGGCGACGTATTTTCCGGTCATGTAGCCGGCGACGAAGCTGAGGTCCTGGGGTTCGCGCCAGCGGCGGGTTTCGAAGTTGTAGGCGCAATGCGCGGCGGTGAGGGCGAGCGCACGGCCGACGAGCACGCCCGAGCAGTACGCCTTGCCCGCCGCGTTGATCCGCCCGAGGGCCGACCACGGACGTTCGAGCCCGGCGAGCGGCCCGCGTTCGAGCGCCTGCGCCGGGGCGGGCGCCAGCAGGGCGAGCAGCACGAGGGCGAAAGCGCGGGTTCTCAGTGAAATCTCCACCAGCCGTCCTCGTTGACCGCGTAAATCGGGCGGTAGTGCTTGATCCGCTTCGGCTCGACGAGCACGGCGAGCTGATTGTCGAGGATTACGCGCTTGCCGTCGGTGTCGACCGCGAGGATGGCGTGAACGAGATTGAGGTTCATGTCCTGCACCACCACCACCCGCATCGCCGAAACCGGCCATCCGAGATCCCGCAGAGTCATATATTTGGCGATGGCGTAATCCTCGCAATCTCCGTTCTTCGAGAAGAACTGGCCCGGCGTCTCCCAGTAGTCCGCGACGCCCCAGTTGATCGGATCGACGATGTAGCGGCGGCGATTGAAGAAGGTGTTGATCTCGGCGAGTTGGCGGTCCGGCGTGCGGCTTTTCATCGACTCGACGAACGCCATCCACTCGTCGTAGTGGCAGCGGTTGAAGTCGGGCGAGGCGCAGTCGCCTTCGCGCTGGCCGAGTTCGCGAAAATAGCGTTCGAGCATCCCAGTCCATTTCGGGAAGGGGCGAAGATCGGTGTAGGGGGTTTCCTGCTTGCCGAACAGCTCGGCGTGCGCCGGCGACGGCGCGAAAAGCAGGGCGATCGCCAGGGCGATGAAGATCATCCGCGACTTCGGCATTCCCGACCTGACTCCGTCCGCTGTTCCGGGGTCCGATCATAGCCGAAAGCACCGGCCCTGCCACCCTTGGCTTTCGTTCGGAGATCGGCAATACTTCCAAGCCCATGCGGTCGCCGAGAGGGAATCATGGACGAGGCGCGGGACTTCATGTCCGAGGACGAACGGGCGCTCGAAACCCGGGCCAAGCGTGCGACGCTGCTGTCGCTCGCGGCGGTGGCCGTGGTTGCAGCGGCGCTCGCGGTGATCGCATTCTTCGCGGTCGAGCGCGAACGCGAGCGCGAACTGGTGCAATGGCAGATCCGCCTCGGCCTCGTCGCCGACAGCCGCGCGCTCGACGTCGGGCGCTGGGTCGACGCGCGGCTCGCGGTGCTGCGCGACATCGCGCAGAACGCCTCCGTCCAACTCTATATGACGAACCTCGAACTCGAGGCTCCCGCCGCGGACGCGGTCGAGGGGCAGTATCTGCGCAACCTTCTCGCCGCCACGGCGATGCGCGAGGGCTTCCTCGCCCAAGGGCAGACGGCGGTCGACGCCAACGTCGCGCCGACCGGGGATTCCGGGCTCGCGCTGGTGGCGGCGGACATGCGGGTGATCGCCGCGACCCCCGGAATGCCGAACCTGCCGCCGGAACTCGGCGCGGCGATGCACGAGGCCGCCGCCGGACGTCCGGGTCTGATGGACCTGCGCATCGGCGCCACCGCCAAGCCGGTGATCGGCTTCGCGGTGCCGGTTTACGCGATTCAGGGCGATCCGGGCCTGTCGCCCGCGCTCGGTTTCATCGTCGGCATCAAGGTGGTCGGCGACGACCTGTTCGATCGCCTGCACCAGCCCGGCGATACCGCCGCGACTGCCGAGAACCTGCTCGTCCGCGAGGTTGCGGGGCAGATCGACTACCTTTCGCCGCTCGCCGACGGCGCGCCGCCGCTCAAGCGCCGCCTCGCCGCCGACACCCCCGACCTCGCCGCCGCCTACGCCCTGCACAATCCGGGCGGTTTCGCCGAGAAGCGCGATTACCAGGGAACCACCGTGCTCGTCACCGGCCGCCCGGTGCCGCAGACGCCGTGGATGGTGGTGCGCAAGGTCAACCGCGACGCCGCGCTCGCCGACACCGATCGCCGCTTGACGATCACCTACGTCGTCATCATCGCGGTGATCCTCGCGGTGATGGCCGGCGCCATCGCGCTGTGGCGGCACGGCAGTTCGATCCGGGTGTCGCGCCTCGCGATCCGCCACAAGGTCGCGTCCGAGCTGTTCGAGGGGCTGCTGCAGTTCCTCCGCACGATCACCGACAGCCAGCCGTCCCACGTGGTGTGCTGCGACGTCGAAGGGCGCATCACCTTCGCCAACCGTCCGTTCGCCGATGCCTGGGGCATCGCCGTGACCGCGACCAAGGGCAAGGCGCTCGCTGACGTGATGGGGCCGGCGCGCGCCAAGCCGATCGAGGACGCCAACCGGCGCGTTTTCGCGAACCAGGCGCAGGAAAGCCAGACCCTCACCATCGAGCGCGACGGCAGGCAGGAAATCTGGTCGCTTCAGCATGTGCCGGTGGCGCCGGGGCCTCGCCGCCCCGAGAGCGTGCTGGTGGTGATCACCGACGTCACCGAACTCGACGTCGCGCGCCGCCGGTCCGAGGAAACCCTGGCGGAACTCGTCGCCGCGCTCGTCGGCGTGGTCGACCGCCGCGATCCGTTCTCCGCCCAGCAATCGACCCATGCCGCCGAGGTCGCCGCCGCGATCGCCGCGGAGATGGGCCTCGCCGACACCGAAACCGCAACCGCGACCCGCGCCGGTCAGCTGATGAACATCGGCAAGATCTTCGT
>QKGW01000371.1 GCA_003250275.1 Alphaproteobacteria bacterium | reverse complement strand
CCTTGCGCGCGGGTGCGAGCCCGCGCGCCGCAACGGTTCAGGCGGCGCAGGCGTCCGCCGAACGGTAGTCCGCAGTGCGGCCGAGCGCCTCGGCGACGGCCTTGTAGGCGATCTTGCCCTCGTGAATGTTGAGGCCGTTCTTGAGGCCCGCATCGGCGGCGACCGCCTTCTTCCAGCCCTTGTCGGCAAGGGCGAGGGCGTAGGGCAGGGTCGCGTTGTTGAGCGCGAGGGTGCTGGTGCGCGCGACCGCGCCCGGCATGTTGGCGACGCAGTAGTGGATCACCCCTTCCTCGACGAAGGTCGGCGCGTCGTGGGTGGTCGCGCGGCTGGTTTCGAGGCAGCCGCCCTGGTCGATGGCGATGTCGACGATCACCGAGCCCGGCATCATCTGCTTGAGGTGCGCGCGGGTGATCAGCTTCGGCGCGGAGGCGCCGGGGATCAGCACCGAGCCGATCACCAGATCGGCGGTGGCCACCAGGGTCTCGACCGCGTCGACGGTGGAGTAGACGGTCTTGGCGCGGCCGTTGAAGATCGCGTCGAGGTAGCGGATGCGGGCGAGCGACTTCTCGACGATGGTGACGTCGGCGCCCGAGCCGATCGCGACGTGCGCGGCGTTGGTGCCGGCGACGCCGCCGCCGAGGATCACCACCTTGCCCGGCGCGACGCCCGGCACGCCGCCGAGCAGCACGCCGCGGCCGCCCTGGGCCTTTTCGAGATGGTGCGCGCCCGCCTGGATCGACATCCGGCCCGCGACCTCGCTCATCGGCGCGAGCAGCGGCAGGCTGCCGTCGGCGGCGGTGACGGTCTCGTAGGCGATCGCGGTGCAGCCCGACGCCATCAGCGCCTCGGCCTGTTCCGGATCGGGGGCGAGGTGAAGGTAGGTGAAGAGCAGCTGGCCGGGGCGAAGCATCTTGCATTCGGCGAGCTGCGGCTCCTTGACCTTGACGATCATCTCGGCCTTGGCGAACACCTCGGCGGCCTCGGGCACGATGGTCGCGCCGGCGGCGGCGTAGTCCGCGTCGGAGGCGCCGATGCCGAGCCCCGCGCCCGCCTGCACCAGCAGGGTGTGGCCGTGGTGGACGAGTTCGCGGACGCCCGCGGGGGCGAGGCCGACGCGGTACTCGTGGTTCTTGATCTCTGTCGGGACGCCGATGCGCATGGGTCGCGATCCTTCGCGGAAACGGGGTGGAACGGAACGCGCGGATTATACCGGCGGGCGGCTTGAAAATCCTTGCAAAGACGGGCGCGCCGCGGCGATATTTCCGCACGAAATTGCGTCAACAACCTCCCAACGCAACGGAATGCGGCGATGCTCGACGATATCGACGTGAAAATATTGCGCACCCTTCAGGCCGACGGACGCATCACCAACGTCGAACTGGCGAGCCGGGTGAACCTTTCGCCCTCGGCCTGCCTGCGCCGGGTCCAGGCACTCGAGGCGGACGGCGTGATCCGCAGCTACACCGTGCTGATCAACGAGGCGGCGCTCGGCCACAAGCTCAGCATCTTCATCCAGATCACCCTCGACCGGCAGACCGAGGATTTCCTCTCCGCGTTCGAGGCGGCGGTGAAGGAATGCCCGGAGATCATGGACTGCTATCTGATGTCCGGCCAGGCGGACTACCTCCTGCGCGTCGTCGCCCGCGACGCCGAGGATTACGAGCGCCTGCACAAGGAGACGCTCTCGCGCCTTCCCGGCGTAGCGCGGATTCAGACCAGCATCGCGCTCCGGCGCGTGGTGCGCCGCCAGGTCGCGCCTCCCGGCCTGTTCGACAACATCCCGAACTGACCGCGAGGCTCGGCGCGGATGCCCGGATCGGGTCCGGGCATGACGGGGGTGAATGGACGGGTTCGGCCAGTCCCCGCCGTTATGCCCGCGCAGGCGGGACCGTTCCGGCGCGGCGTCTGCGTCTTGGGGATCAGGACACCACTTCGCGCAGGGCGAGGCGTTCCGCGGTCCAGGTTTCGAGGAACCGTGGGATCGCCTGCGGTGCCATCGGGCGGCTGATGAAGTAGCCCTGGCCGACGTCGCAGCCCTCGCCTTGGAGGAAGTCGACGTGGCTCTGCCATTCGAGGCCCTCGGCCACGACTTCGAGCCCGAGATCGTGCGCGAGGCCGATGATCGCGGTGCAGATCCGCGCGTCGTCGTTGCCCGGTTCGATCGCGCGGACGAAGCTCTGGTCGATCTTGAGGGTGTTGACCGGCAGGGTCTTGAGGTAGCTCAGGCTCGAATAGCCGGTGCCGAAGTCGTCGATCGCGAGGCGCACGCCCATGTCGCGCAGCGCCCGCATCCGCTTGGCGACGTTCGCTTCCTGGTGCAGCAGCACGCCCTCGGTGATTTCGAGTTCGAGGAGTTCGGGATCGAGGCCGCTTTCGGCGAGGGCGGAGCGCGCCGCCTCGACCATGTCGTCGCGCAGGAACTGCACCGGCGAGATGTTCACCGCGACGCGCAGCGGCGGATGCCCGGCGGCGACCCAGGCCTGCGCCTGGCGGCAGGCCTCGCGCAGGATCCAGCGCCCGAGCGGCAGGATCAGGCCGCTCGATTCCGCGAGCGGGATGAAGTCGGCGGGGCTGATCGGCCCCTTGTGCGGGTGGGTCCAGCGAACCAGCGCCTCAACGCCCTCGATCCGCCCCGAGCGGATGCGCATCTTCGGCTGATAGTGGAGGACGAAATCGCCGCGCTCGATCGCGAGCTTGAGGTCGGTGCGGATGTCGCGGCGCTTCGCCGCGCGTTCGCCGA
>QKGW01000514.1 GCA_003250275.1 Alphaproteobacteria bacterium | reverse complement strand
GGCCGCAGCGGCAGCAGCACGACGATGAAGTCGGCCTCCGCCAGCACCGCGTCGAGCGGCAGGCGGCGCGCACCGAATTCCGCGTCGGCGGCGGCGACGGTCTTGTTGTCGTGATAGACCACCTTCATCCCGAAACCGGCGTGGGCGCGGCGCGCCACCGCCTGGCCGATCCGCCCCATGCCGACGAGGCCGAGGGTGCGGTGGTGGACGTCGCAGCCGAACCACTCGGGCCCGACACTCTCGGTCCACCGCCCCGCCTTCATCATTTCGTTGAGTTCGACGATGCGGCGCGCGGCGGACAGCATCAGCGCGAGCACGAGGTCGGCGACGGTGTCGGTGAGCACGCCGGGGGTGTGGCAGAGCGGAATGCCGCGGGCGCGCAGGGTGCCGAGATCGAAGGTGTCGAAGCCGACCGAAATCGTCGAGGCGGCGCGCAGCTTGGGCGCCTGGGCGAGCAGTCCGGCGTCGACCTTGAGGCTGGCGCCGATCATCCCCTCGGCGACGGCGAGCGCGGCGAGAAACGCGGCGCGGTTGCCGTCGTCGATCCCGTCGAAGCAGGTGAGGTCGAAGCGTTCCGCCAGCCGCGCGTGCTGATCCGGCGGCAGATCCTTGTAGACGACGACGCGTGGCCGCATGAGGGTCCTCCCGGTTTCCAGGCTTCCGATATTAACCGCTGAATCAGGAATTGGTCCAGGAGTTCCAGCGCCCGTTCGCGGTAAACCCGAAAAGAATCCCCCGTTCTCGCCTTCTTCCAAGAGGCGAGAACACTGGACCACCGCCACCAGCGCTCGTATATTGAAGCGGGTGTATTTGTGAACTACACGAATCCGCCCCAAACACATGACGAATACATTGTCTCACATTCTGAAACAACGTCTGTGAATTCTTCGGCCACCCGTGCCGGAGGTCACCAGCAGCGGAGGCGCAAGTGCAGCGGCAGCCCTTCTCGATCGCCATGATCGGCGAATGCATGATCGAACTTCAGGAGCGCAGCGACGGCGCGATCTCGATGACGTTCGGCGGCGACACCTTCAACACCGCCGCCTACATGGCGCGCCTCGGCGAGGACGTCGGGCCGTTCGTCAGCTACGTCAGCGCGATCGGCGACGACCCCTATTCCGACGCGATGGCGAAGTTCTGGCGCGACCAGGGCGTTGCCGACGATCTCGTGCTGCGCCGCCCCGGCAAGCGCCCGGGCCTCTACATCATCAAGCTCGAACCTTCGGGCGAGCGCCACTTCTTCTATTGGCGCTCCGACGCCGCGGTGCGCGAGTGCTTCGAGTGCGCGGGCTCCGACGACCTGCTCGCCGCGCTCGGCAAGTTCTCGGCGATCTATCTCTCGGGGATCAGCCTCGCGGTGCTCAAGCCCGCGAGCCGCGAACGCCTGATCGCGCGCCTCGGCGCGCTCGCCGCGAACGGCACCGCGATCCACTTCGATTGCAACTACCGCCCGCTCCTGTGGGAAAACCGGGAAACCACCAAGGCGCTCTACGAGAAGCTGTTCGCGGTGTCCTCGACGGTTCTCCTCACCGTCGAGGAACTCGAAGTGGTCGGCACCGATCTCGCCGGCGCGCCCGCCTACTTCGCCAACTACCCGAAGGCCGAGGTGGTGGTGAAGGACGGCGCGAAGCCCTGCACCCTGATCGTCGGCGGCAAGGTCAGCCAGGTCGCGGCGGTGACCGTCGACAAGGTGGTCGACACCACCGCCGCCGGGGATTCGTTCTCCGCCGCCTACATTCTCGGGCGCACCCTCGGCATCGCCCCCGAGGACGCGGCGAAGCGCGCCCACGTCACCGCCGCCGCGGTGGTCGGCCATCGCGGCGCGATCATCCCGCACGACGCGACGCCGAAGGTCTTCAGCGCCGGGGAACTGGCCGCGGCTTTGCCGAGCCCGGTCTGATCCCCATATCATCGCGGAAGGAGAATTCGCCATGCTCGACGTACGTCATCCGTCCCATCCAGAGGACGCGAAGCACTACACCACCGACCGGCTGCGCAAGGAATTCCTGATCCAGCACATCTTCGAGCCGGGCAAGATCAACCTCACCTACAGCCACGTCGACCGCACCGTCGCGGGCGGCGCGTGCCCGGCGGACGCCCCGCTCGAACTCGTCGCCTCCAACAACTTCGGCGTCGAGTACTTCCTCGAACGGCGCGAGCTCGGCGTGATCAACGTCGGCGGGCCGGGCGTGCTCACCCTCGACGGCGAGAGCCACGAACTCGACAAGACCGACGGCTTCTACGTCGGCATGGGCACCCGGCAGGTCGCCTTCGCCAGCAAAGACCCGAAAAACCCGGCGAAGTTCTACCTCGTCAGCTCGCCGGCGCATAAGACCTATCCGAGCACCAAGATCCTCCGCAGCGGCATCGAGCCGGTGCGCCTCGGCAGCCAGGACAACTCGAACAAGCGCGGCATCTACAAATACATCCACCCGCAGGGGGTGAAGAGCTGCCAGCTCTCGATGGGGATGACCTGCCTCGAACCCGGCAACATGTGGAACTCGATGCCCTGCCATACCCACGAGCGCCGCATGGAGGTCTACTTCTACTTCGACCTGCCGGAGGACGCCGAAACCCGGCACATCTTCATGTCGAACGAGGAGGCGGTGATCTCGCCGTCGTGGTCGATCCACTCGGGCGTCGGCACCCACAACTACACCTTCATCTGGGGCATGGCCGGCGAGAACCAGACCTTCGACGACATGGACCACGTTGCGATGCCCGACCTGCGCTGACCCACGCGCCCGGCGAAACGAACAAGGGGAGGACCGCCGGTCCTCCCCTAATTTTTTGCCGCCGTCGCGCCCCGGAAAACCGTGGATGGCCGGGCCCGGCCCGGCCATCCACGCAGTTTTCCCGCCTTAGTTCATCAGCCCGGCGGCGCGCGGCAGCCAGAGCGAGAGCGCGGGCAGATAGGTCACCGCCATCAGCACCACGATCAGGCCGAGGAAGTACGGCAGCAGCGGCTTGAACACGTCCTCGATCTTGAGCC
>QKGW01000507.1 GCA_003250275.1 Alphaproteobacteria bacterium | reverse complement strand
GCGACCCCGGCGCGCGGATCGCCGGGAGGAAACGCCGCGAGGATACGCGCCCGCAGCGTCTGCCGCGCCGCCTCGACGCGGGCGCGGAACGCGGCGGTGCCGAAGTCGTCGGGCGGCGGCGCGACTTGGCGCCACGGCGCAATCGCGTAGCCCATCCCCGCGATGCCCTGGAACCACGCCCGGCGCGGCAGATCGAAGGCATCCGGGTGTACCGGCGGCAGCGGTGGCGACAGCCGCGCGGTGAAGGCGATGCGCGCGCCGGGCCGGGGCTCGCCGAAGCGCGCCGGCAGCAGCACCCGCAAGGTCCGCGTCCCCGGCAATCCCCCGATCTCCGCGCCGGAGAGGATCGCGCGCACACCGTTGTAGCGGAGTTCCAGGCTCTCGACGCGCCCCTCGACCTTGGCGAACGGAATCGGTTCCGCGAGCGGCGGCGGCGCGCGGTGGGCGACGAACCCGGCCCAGCCCGCGCCCACGAGCAGCAGGATCACCGCAAGCGCGCCGCCTTCGCGGGGCGCGGAGGGGCGTCGGCGCGCGAGCCCCGCGAGCACGAAGGCCGCCGCGACGCCACCGCACCAGGCCGCAGCGGATGGCTCGCGCGGCGCCGCGAGGTACGCCGCGACTCCCGCGACGAACACCCAAGGCCCCCACTCTCCCCACCCGGCCATGCCGCGCTGCGGCTGCGACACCTGATCTTTCCCCCGATACCCTTTGCCGTCCGCGCCTTGCCTGTGATAAAAAGCGTGCCCGTTCGCGCGGTTCGAGAGTAACCGATTTTCACCGCCGACGCCCGCGCTCCGCGGGCCCAGATCCTTTTCCGACTGCACAGGTAGCTTGTTCGCATGAGCGTCGTGACTCGTTTCGCTCCGTCGCCGACGGGGTTCCTCCACATCGGCGGTGCCCGCACCGCCCTGTTCAACTGGCTGTTCGCGCGCCATCACGGCGGCCGTTTCCTGCTGCGCATCGAGGACACCGACCGTGAACGCTCGACCCAAGCGGCGGTCGACGCGATCTTCGACGGCCTCAGCTGGCTCGGTCTCGACTGGGACGAAGAGCCGGTGATGCAGTTCTCGCGCGCCGGACGCCACGCCGAGGTCGCTCACGACCTGCTCGCCAAGGGCCACGCGTACCACTGCTACTGCACGCCCGAGGAACTCACGCAGATGCGCGAGGAGCAGAAGGCCAAGGGCCTGCCGATGCGCTACGACGGCCGCTGGCGCGACCGCGACGCCTCGGAGGCGCCCGCCGGGGTCAAGCCGGTGATCCGCCTCAAGGCCCCGCGCGAGGGCGAAACGGTGATCCGCGACCACGTGCAGGGCGAGGTGACCTTCGCCAACGCCCAGCTCGACGACATGATCCTGCTGCGCGCCGACGGCACCCCCACCTACATGCTCTCGGTGGTGGTGGACGACCACGACATGGGCATCACCCACGTGATCCGCGGCGACGACCACCTCACCAACGCCGCACGCCAGACCGCGCTCTATCAGGCGTGCGGCTGGGACGTGCCCGAGTTCGCGCACATTCCGCTTATCCACGGGCCGGACGGCGCGAAGCTCTCGAAGCGCCACGGCGCGCTCGGCGCGGAAGCCTACCGCGACATGGGCATCCTTCCCGCGGCGATGCGCAACTATCTCCTGCGCCTCGGCTGGGGGCGCGGCGACGAGGAGATCATCTCCACCGAGCAGGCGATCGAGTGGTTCGACATCGACGCCGTCGGCAAGGCGCCGTCGCGCTTCGACATGGTCAAGCTGATGAGCCTCAACGGGCACTATCTGCGCGCCACCGACAACGACGCCCTCGTCGGGATGATCCGCCCGCTGATGGAAACCCGCCACGGTGCGCCGCTCTCCGAAGCCGCGCTCGCGCGCATCGCCCGCGGCATGGAAGGGCTCAAGCCCCGCGCCAAGGACCTCAACGAACTCGCCGACGGCGCGATGATCTACGCGCGCGAACGCCCGCTCGCCTTCGACGACAAGGCCAAGGGCCAGATCGCCGAGGCCGGCGCGCTGCTCGCCGCCGCCAAGGACGCGCTCGCCGCGGTCGAAGGCTGGACCCACGACGCCCTCGAAGCCGCCGTGCGCGCGCTCGCGGAGACGCAGGGGCTCAAGCTCGGCAAGGTCGCCCAGCCGCTTCGCGCCGCGATCACCGGGTCCACGGTGTCGCCGCCGCTGTTCGAGGTGATGGAAATTCTCGGGCGGGATGAAAGCCTTGCGCGGATCGAGGAGGCGGTGGGTTAAAACCCACCCCTCCGCACGGTTTTCGTTACCGAAATTTCACCACCCCCTATCTTGAAAATTCTTTCGAAAGGAACAGGTTAAGTATCATCCTCGCAAACCTCGATGTAGCAATGTCACACCCACCCGAAGACGCATTCCCACGGCGCTCCGTGACACCGCATCGAAACAGGGAGCTGACATGACCTACGACAAGAAGACCGCCACCAACACCTTCACCGTGACCGACAATTCCACCGGCAAGAGCTACGATCTCCCGGTGATCGAAGGTACGGTCGGGCCGCGCGTGGTCGACATCCGCAAGTTCTATGCGGACACCGGGTGCTTCACCTACGACCCCGGCTTCACCTCCACCGGCTCCTGCTCATCGAAGATCACCTTCATCGACGGCGACGAAGGGATTCTCCTGCACCGCGGCTATCCGATCGACCAGTTGGCGGAAAACTGCGACTTCCTCGAAGTCGCGTACCTGCTGCTGTTCGGCGATCTCCCCAACAAGGAGCAGTTCGCGCAGTTCGAGCACGACATCACCTACCACTCGATGCTGCATGAGCAGATCCAGCGCTTCTATTCGGGCTTCCGCCGCGACGCTCACCCGATGGCGGTGTCCTGCGGCGTGGTCGGCGCGCTGTCCGCGTTCTACCACGACAGCCTCGACTTCACCGACCCCTACCAGCGCGTCGTCGCCGAGACCCGGCTGATCGCGAAGATGCCCACCATCGTGTCGTGGGCCTACAAGTACTCGATCGGGCAGCCGTTCCAGTACCCGCGCAACAACCTCACCTACGCCGAGAACTTCCTGCACATGATGTTCGCGGTGCCGTGCGAGCCCTACGAGGTCAACCCGGTGCTGGCGCGTGCGATGAACCGCATCCTCATCCTCCACGCCGATCACGAGCAGAACGCCTCGACCTCCACCGTCCGCCTCTCCGGCTCCTCGGGCGCCAACCCGTTCGCCTGCCTCGCGGCCGGTATCGCCTCCCTCTGGGGGCCGTCGCACGGCGGCGCGAACGAGGCGGTTCTCAACATGCTGATGCAGATCGGCAGCAAGGATCGCGTCGGCGAGTACGTCAAGCGCGCCAAGGACAAGGACGACCCGTTCCGCCTCATGGGCTTCGGGCACCGCGTCTACAAGAACTACGATCCGCGCGCCAAGATCATGCAGCAGACCTGCCACGAGGTGTTCGACGAACTCGGCATCCACGACGAGCCGCTGCTGCAGATCGCGATGGAACTCGAGAAGATCGCCCTCGAGGACGATTACTTCATCGAGAAGAAGCTCTACCCGAACGTCGACTTCTATTCGGGCATCATCTTCCGCGCCATGGGCATCCCGACCTCGATGTTCACCGCGCTGTTCGCCCTCGCCCGCACCACCGGCTGGGTCGCGCAGTGGCTCGAAATGATCGACGACCCGGAGCTCAAGATCGGCCGTCCGCGCCAGCTCTACATCGGCCAGACGCAGCGCGACTTCATCCCGATGGACAAGCGCTGAACTGCAGACATCGAAACCGGAACGGCGGCCTTCGGGCCGCCGTTTTCGTTTGGGGGGAAGTTATTTCCGCGCGATCGCGGCGGCGGCGCAGCCGAACATCGCGAGCGCGAGCATGGCGACGATGCCGAAGCCGAGGGCCCAGCCGCCGGTCGCTTCGAGGGTGTAGCCGATCAGCGTCGGGCTGATCGCGGCGACGCTGTAGCCGGTGCCCTGCACGAACGCCGAGACCCGGCGGTTGTCGTCGAGGCCGTCGGCGCGCTCCATGATCAGGGTGAAGATCACCGCGAACCCGCCGCCCGAGGCGTAGCCGCCGCTGAGCAACCAGAGAAGCCACCAGTCCGGCGCGAACAGCAGCCCGAGCGGCATCACCAGCCACGCCGCCGCGACGGTGGCGAGCGGCGCGTAGCGCGAAAGCCCGCGGATCGCCATCACCGCGGGCACGCCGAACGAGCCCGCGAGGCCGAAGATCTGGAACAGCGAGGCGGCGAACCCGGCGGCGTTGACCGACATCCCGCCCGCCGCGACGAGATAGCGCGGCAACCAGGCAGTGAGCCCGTAGAACATGAAGGTGTGCGCGCCGAACGCCGCGCCGAGCAGCCACGGCGTCGGGCGCCGCCACACCGGCAGCTTCGCGGAGGGTTGCGACGCCTCGGCGGGGGCATCGTCCGCGACCGGGTCCGGGCGGCGTTTACGCCACAACGGCACCCACAGCGCAATCGAGACCAGCGCCATTGCGGACCACGACGCGGCGGCGAAGCGCCAGCCGGTCCATTCGGCGAGCGGCGCGGTGAACGCAGCGCAGATCATCGCGCCGAGGCTCATCGCGAACACGTCGATCGCGGTCATCGTGCGGCGGCGGCGGAAGAAGTCGCGCATGATGATCATCAGCGCGACGATGTTGCCGATGGTGATCGCGACGCCGAGGATCACGGTGCCGAGAACGGTCACGGCGAAGCCGTCGAGACTGCGCACGACGACGCCGACGAAGAGCCCGCCGAGCGTCAGCAGCACGCCGGTTTCGACGCCGACGCGCGACAACACCCACGCGGCGAACGGCGTCGCCACGGCGAAGCACAGCACCGGCAGAGAGGTGAGGAATCCGGCGGTCGCGGCATCGATGGCGAGGTCGGTACGGATGGTCGCGATCACCGGCGAGATTGCAGTGATCGGGCCGCGCAGGTTGATCGCCAGCGTGACGAACGCGAAAAACAGCAAAACCCGCCGCCGGTCGGCGGCCATGGTGGCGAGAATCCGGCGCAAAGTGCGTGTCCGAACGAGCAAATGAAACGGCGGCCCGGAGGCCGCCGTCGGAGAGCGTTACTGACGCTCGATCAATTCGACCTTGTAGCCGTCGGGGTCCTCGACGAAGGCGATCACCGTGGTGCCGTGCTTCATCGGACCCGGCTCGCGGGTGATCTTCACCCCGGCCTGGCGCAGCGCGTCGCACGCGCCGTAGATGTCGGAAACGCCGATGGCGAGGTGGCCGAAACCGGAGCCGATCTCGTAGGGCTCGGCCTGGTCCCAGTTGTGGGTCAGTTCGAGAACCGCAGTGTCGCTCTCGTCGCCGTAGCCGACGAACGCGAGGGTGAAGCGGCCGCCCTCGTAATCGTTGCGGCGCAGCAGGCGCATCCCGAGGAGCTTGGTGTAGAATTCGATCGACTTCTGGAGATCGAGCACGCGAATCATCGTGTGCAGCAGACGATTGGCCATTTCCGGTCCTTGAGTTCAGAAGGTGGGTGGTTCCGCGTCCATATGGTGCCCGGATTCGGCAGGTGCAACTGCGATCTGCCCCACCTTCAACACCACCTCCGCCGCCTCCCCGCTCGGCGACGCGAACGGCCCGACGAGTTCGGTGAGCGCCGCGCCGGTCTCGCTCAGGAACTCCGCGCGCGCCGCAGCGTCGCACAGCAGCCGGTCGGTCGCGTCGGCCAGCGCCTCGGGTGTGCAGGCTTCCTGCAGGAACTCCGGCACGATCATCCGGTCCGCGACGTGGTTGAGCAGCGTCGCGTATTTGATCGAGATCATCTTCCGCGCCAGCCACACCGAGACCGGCGAACCGCGATAACCGATCACGAACGGCACCTTCGCACGCGCGAGTTCGAGCGACACCGTGCCCGAGGTCGCCATCGCCGCGTCCGCGGCGGCGAAGGCGTTCCAGCGCTCCGCTTCGCCGCGCACGATGTGCGGCGGGCGCGTCCACGCGCGGGTCGCCTGCGCGACGGTTTCCGCGACGGTGGCGACGGTCGGGATCACCACCTGCAAATCGGGATGCCGCGCGCGCAGACGGTCGACCGCCTTTTCCAGCACCGGCAGCATCCGCGTCACTTCGTTGCGGCGCGAGCCGGGGAGCACGCACACCACCGTATCGGTCGCGGCGATGCCGTGACGGGCGCGGAAATCGGCGCCGTCGCCCTTCCCCGCGCCGCCCTCGATCACCGGATGGCCGACGTGGGTGGCGGCGAGACCGTGCGGAGTGAAATACGGCGGCTCGAACGCCAGCAGGCACAGCAGGTGGTCGAACAGCTTCGCAATCGTCTTGGCGCGACCGGGCTTCCACGCCCACACCATCGGCGCGACGTAATGGACGCGCGGGATACGGCTCTTGCGCGCGATCAGCGCCTTGGCGATCCGTCCATTGAAGCCGAGAGAATCGATGGTCACGACGACCGCGGGGCGCTTCGCCGTCACGTCGTCCGCCACCGCGCGGACGCGGCGCAGAACCGTGGGGATTTTCGGCACCACTTCCGCCAGACCCATCACCGCGATGTCGCTCTGCGGGAACAGCGAGACGAGGCCTTCCTCGGCCATGCTCTCGCCGCCGACTCCGGCGAAGCGGATGTTGCCGCCGGTGCGGTCCTTGAGCGCCTTCATCAGCCGTGCGCCGAGCAGATCGCCCGAAGGCTCGCCCGCGACGAGGTAGACCAGGGGCGCTACGGTTTCCGCCGCGAGGCCGACGACGAACAGGCCGAGTTCATCCGCACGCGCGCCCACGCCCGCCGCGTCGAGCACCAGCGCCGCGCCCGCCTCCACCGCGATGCCGCGCAGCCCCGCGGCGGCGGCGGCGTCGACGGTATCGACACCGACGGTGGGGAGATCGAGACGGCGGTCCTGCCCCGGTTTGCACACTTTGACCAGCACGCCGCCCGGCCCCTCGCGCTTGAGATCCTTGCAGCGCGCGAGCATTCCGTCGGTGCCCTCGACCGCCTCGACCGCAAGCACCAAGCCCTGCTGCACCACCGCGCCCTGGCCGACGTCGAGCGCGCCGATGCCCTTCGCCACCGAGACGCCGCGCGCGATGTCCGACGCCGCGACCGCATCCGGGGTCAGCGCGCCGTATGCGCCCGGGCGCGCGAGCAGGCCGGAAAGAATTTCGTGCGCGCCCTTGAGGGTCAGGCCTTCGCGGGTGAATTCACCGGCGACCGCGCGCAACAGGCCATCGTCGCCGAGCGCCTTGCCGCCGATGCGCGCGAGGAACGCCGCGCCGCGCGCGTCGGGCTTGAGCGACGCGAGCGACGGGCGCTTGATCCCGCCCGCGAACACCACTTCGGTCACACCCGCCGCCTTGAGCAGGCGGAACGCCTCGCCGAGCGCGCCGAGGCGCACCCAGGCGTGGTCGACGCCTTCGGCTGTTTCAGGGTCGGCGGTGCCTTCGAGAGCGAGGAGAAATACCGGACGGCCTTCCGCACGGCAGGCGGAAAGCAACAGCCGGGGGAGATCGCCTCCCCCGGCGATGATGCCGATCTTGCCCGGTCCGTCGCCCATCTGAGCGTCCTTTCGCGGGTCAGCTCTCCGCTTCGACGGAAAGCGGCTGGCAGATCCCGCGCGAGGAATCCTCGCGCATGAACGAAACGATCTCCATCACCGGCTCGCACTCGGCGAAAAGGCTGGCGACGTCCTCGACGCGCTCGGTCATCGTACCTTCCGGCGCGAACAGCATCCGGTAGGCGCGGCGCAGGGTGTGGATGGTGTCGCGGTTGAAGCTGCGGCGCTTGAGCCCGACGATGTTGAGCCCCGAAAGGTGCGCACGGTTGCCGAGCACCGAGCCGAACGGGATCACGTCGAACTCGACGCCCGAGGCGCCGCCGACCATCGCCTGGTGACCGATGCGGACGAACTGGTGCACCGCCGAAAGGCCGCCGATGATCGCGAAATCGCCGACGGTGACGTGCCCCGCGAGCGTCGCGTTGTTGGCGAAGATGCAGTTGCTGCCGACGATGCAATCGTGCGCGACGTGAGCGCCGACCATGAACAGGCCGTTGTCGCCCACCTGGGTGAGCATCCCGCCGCCTTCCGTGCCGGGGTTCATCGTCACCCCTTCGCGGATCTGGTTACGCTTGCCGATCACGAGGCGCGAAGGCTCGCCGTGGTACTTGAGGTCCTGCGGGCGCAGGCCGATCGAGGCGAACGGATAGATCACCGTCCCCTCGCCCACTTCGGTGATGCCTTCGACCACGACATGCGAGATCAGCTTCACGCCGGCATCGAGCTTGACGTTCGGTCCGACGACGCAGAACGGTCCGATCTCGACGTCGGCTGCGATCGTCGCCTTGGGGTCGACGACCGCGGTCGGGTGAATCTGGGCCATCTCAGCCATCCAGGATCATCGCGGCGTACACCGCCTCGGCCACGGTCTGACCGTCGACCTTCGCCACGCCGCGGAACTTCCACACGTTGCCACGGCGGCGTTCCTTGGTCACGTGAACATGGAGCTGGTCGCCCGGCACCACCGGCTTACGGAAGCGGCACTCGTCGACGCTCATGAAGTAGACGAGCTTGCCCTCGGCATCCGGACCCATGGTCTGCACCACCAGCACCGCGGCGGTCTGCGCCATCGATTCGACGATCAGGACGCCCGGCATCACCGGATGACCGGGGAAGTGCCCTTCGAAAAACGGCTCGTTGACGCTGACGTTCTTGAGACCCACCGCGCTGTCGTCGACCTTGAGATCGATGATCCGGTCGACCATGACGAACGGATAGCGATGCGGGATCATCTCCATAATGCGCTGAACGTCGATGATCGTCTTCTCTTCCGCCATAACCCAAAGACCTTTCCGTGTTCTTCCCCCCGGTGCGGGAGGCGTTGACCCGTTTAACCGCGATCCCCCCGGACGCGGTTACGCACCGTGCTTCTTCGCGAGGCGCTCGAGCATACCGATCTGACGCCAGTGCTCCTTCGCCGGAACCGCCGGGCTGCCGATCACCGTCTGCCCCGCGGGGACGTCGCGCATCACGCCGGACTGCGCGCCGATGCGCGCGCCGGGGCCGATCTTGAGATGGCCGGTGATGCCCGCCTGACCGCCCGCAACGACGAAGTCGGAGAAGCGGGTGGAGCCCGAAACGCCGACCTGGGCGACCAGCACGCAACCGCGCCCAAGTTCGACGTTGTGCCCGATTTGCACCAGATTGTCGATACGGCAGCCTTCGCCGATCACCGTATCCGGGCCGGCGCCGCGGTCGATGGTGGTGTTGGCGCCGATTTCGACGTCGTCCTGGATCACCACGCGGCCGAGCTGCGGCACCTTGAGATGCCCTTTCGGCCCCATCGCGAAGCCGAAACCGTCCTGGCCGATCGCCGCGCCCGCGTGGATCCACACCTTGTTGCCGACGACGGTGTAGGAAAGCACCGCGTTGGAGCCGATGTAGCAGTCGTCGCCGATCGACACGCCGTCGCGCAGCACCGCGCCCGCGCAGATGTGGCAGCGGTCGCCAACCTCGACCCCGGCGCAGAGCACCGCGCCCGCCTCGATGCGCACGTCGGCGCCGATCTTCGCGGTCGGGTCGATCAGCGCCTGCGGCGAAATCCCCGCCTCGGCGTTGGATTGCGGATAGTAGGCGTGGGCGATCATCGCGTAGGCGCGGTAAGGCTCGGAGGTGACGATCAGCCCCATGCCTTCCGGCGCGCGGTCGGCGAGATCGGGATGGACGACGCACGCGCCCGCGCCGCTCGCCTCGAAGGCCTGCACGTACTTACGGTTGTCGAGGAAGCTGATGTCGTCGGCGCTGGCGCGGTAGAGCGGCGCCACATCGGTGATCAGGCGCTCCGCCATCGACGGATCGGACAGTTCGCCGCCGCTCAGTTCGGCCAGGTGCGCGAGGGTGAACGGACCTTGACGCCGGTAGAAGCGGGAATCGGTCATTGGCGGGATCTCCTGAAAACGCGACTTAAGGCTTCTTCGCGCCCTTGGCGGGCGCAAGCGGGTCCGGGAACTTGACCGAGGGCATCGACTTGTTGAGTCGGTCGATCACCTCCGGGGTGACGTCGTAGGACGGATGGAACAGCAGAACCTGGCCGCGCGGCAGCAGGATCGTCGCGCCCTCGGCCTCGGCGACCGCGGCCCAGATGCGCTGGACCTGCTGGCTCACCTGCCCGAGCGCGTTCGCATACGCGCCCTGAAGCTGCTGCTGGCGCATTTTGAGGTCGCGCTGGAAATCGGCGAACTTGGTCTGGAACGCCTGAACCTTCTCGCGGTAGGTCGCGGCATCGACCAGCGACTGCTGACGCACGAGCTCACGCTCCTCGTCCTTGAGCGCCTTCTCCTTCGCGGCGAACTCGTCGTCGTAGGTCTTGCGATAGCCGTCGAGCTCGCGCCGGATGCCCTGCACCGCGGTCGACTTCTCCATCACCTCCTGGATATCGACGACGCGGATCACCGGC
>QKGW01000434.1 GCA_003250275.1 Alphaproteobacteria bacterium | reverse complement strand
CTCGATTCGCTGGAAGTCTCGCGCTACGGCGAGATCGTCGAGGTGCGCACTTCGGCGCGCTCGTTCCTGCACCATCAGGTGCGCAACATGGTCGGCACGCTCAAGCTCGTCGGCGAGGGCAAGTGGAACGCGCGCCAGGTCGAGAAGGCGCTCGCCGCGTGCGACCGCGCCAAGGCCGGGCCGACCGCGCCGCCCGACGGCCTCACCTTCGTCTCCGCCCGCTACGACTGAACCAGACCGGCCATCGCGTCGGGCAGGCCGCCCGCGAGGCCGACGAGGTAAACCGCGTAGCCCGCCAGCAGCACGAAGCCGAGCGCGCGCGGCACCTGCCGCAGCCCGAGCACCGCGCCCGCCAGCGCGATCAGGCTGACCGCGAGAATCCAGGTGTCGCGCTGCGCGACCTCGTCGGGCACGACGATCGGCGTCACCAGCGCGGTGACGCCGAGAATGCCGAGCACATTGAAGATGTTGGAGCCGAGCACGTTGCCCAGGGCGACGTCGCTCTCCTTGCGCGCCGCCGCGACGAGCGCGGTGACGAGTTCCGGCAACGAGGTGCCGATCGCGACGACGGTAACGCCGATGACGCTCTCCGACACCCCCCAGTGCGAGGCGAGCTCGACCGCGCCGGTGACCAGGAAGCGCGCCCCGAGCATCACCGCCGCCATGCCGCCGACGGCGAAAGCGAGCCCGGCCCAGAGGTTGGGGCGGAAGCCCTCCGCCTCCTTGAGCCCGGCTTCCTCGGCGCGCAGCCGCGCCATCGCCGCGTCGCGGCGGTCGGCGATCAGGGTGCCGAGGGTGTAGAGCACGAGCACGGCGATCAGCGCGCCGCCCATCCAGCGCGGCACCTCGCCCCAGATCAGCAGGCCGACCACCGCGAGGGTGGCGAGCGCGGTGACGAGGAGATCGCGGCGTACCCCCGGCGCGGTCGCGGCGACCGGCGAGATCAGCGCGGCGAGGCCGAGGATCAGCATCACGTTGGCGATGTTGGAGCCGACGACGTTGCCGACGGCGATGTCGGGCGCGCCGAGCAGCGCCGCCTGGACGCTGGCGAGGAGTTCCGGCGTCGAGGTACCGAAGCCGACCAGGGTAAGGCCGATCACCAGCGGCGAGATCCCCGCGCGCCGCGCCACCGCCACCGCACCGCGCACGAGCAGATCGCCGCCGGCGACCAGCAGCGCCAGTCCGGCCAGAATCGTCACCGCCAACATCCGTGATCTCCCTCCCGTTGCCCGAGGGACGTGGGAGAACCGCGAACGCCGGTCAAGACCGGGCGGCTAGAGAATCTGGCTGAGGAACGCCTGGGTGCGCGGGTCGCGCGGTGCGCCGAAGAGATCGGCGGGCGCGCCGGATTCGACGATCACGCCGTGGTCGGTGAAGTAGACGGTATCCGCCACCTCGCGCGCGAAGCCCATTTCGTGGGTGACGAGCAGGCAGGTCATCCCCTCCTCGGCGAGATCGCGGATGGTCACCAGCACTTCCTTGACCGTCTCCGGATCGAGCGCCGCCGTCACCTCGTCGAAGAGCATGATGTCGGGGTTCATCGCGAGCGACCGGGCGATCGCGACGCGCTGCTGCTGGCCGCCCGAAAGCTCGCCGGGGTAGCACGCCTCCTTGCCCGAGAGCCGCACCTTCTTGAGCAGCGCGTGGGCACGCGCCTCGACCTCGGCCTTGTCCTGCCCGAGCACCTTGACCGGCGCGATCATGATGTTTTCGAGCGCGGTCATGTGGGGGAAGAGATTGTACTGCTGGAACACCATGCCGACCTTGCGGCGCAGCTTGAGCTTGTCGAGGTCGGGATCGTGGACCTCCTGCCCCTCGACCCGGACCGAGCCGCCGTCGATCGGCACCAGCGCGTTGATGGTGCGCAGCAGGGTCGACTTGCCGGAGCCCGAGGGGCCGATGATGCACACCGCCTCGCCCTTCATCACCGACATCGAGACGCCCTTGAGCACCTGATTGTCGCCGAACGACTTCACCACGTCGGCGATCGCGATGATCGGCTGATCCGGGGTCCAGGAGGAAGCTTGGGTCATAGTTTCACCGCGTGTTTGGCTTCCAGACGGCGCGTCCACACGCCGATCGGGTAGCAGTAGAGGAAGAAGCAGGCGAGCGCGAAGCCGTAGAACGGCGCCATCAGATCGGCGCGGCCGCCCTCGGCGGCGAGTGCGTCGGCGGTGAGCGTCAGCATTTCCGAAACGCCGACCACCGAGGCGAGCGCGGTCGCCATCGTCACCAGGGAGTAGAGGTTCATCCACGGCGGCAGCATCCGCTTGACGCACTGCGGCAGGATGACGATGCGGAGGATCTGGCGGCGGTCGAAGGAGAGCGCCTCGGCGGCCTCCCACTGGTTGGCCGGGATCGAGAGGATCGCGCCGCGCACGATTTCCGACATGTTCGCCATCACCGGCAGCGAGAAGCCGATCACCGCCTTGATCCAGCCGGGGAACGGGATCACCAACCCGCCGACGGTGAACTCGAACGGCAGCAGATACATGCAGAAGAACAGCAGCACCAGCCACGGCGCGTTGCGGAAGAACTGCGTGGTCCAGGCGGCGGCGCGCGCCACCGGCCGGAGCGGCGAGATCTGCCCGAGGCCGAGAATCACGCCGAAGACGGTGCCGAGCACCATCGCGAGACCGGAAATCGCGAGATTGAAGAGGAAGCCCTTGAGCAGCAGCGGCGCCCATTTGATCAGCGCGCCCACGATCGAGAGGCGCTCGGGCTCCGCGGCGAAGGCGGCGGTCGGCAC
>QKGW01000297.1 GCA_003250275.1 Alphaproteobacteria bacterium | reverse complement strand
GTACTCGGGGATCAGCGCGACGATCTTCTCCGCCTCGTCGCCGTAGCTCGAGATCAGGCTCGTCGCGACGTCGAGGGGCAGGCCCGCGCGCTGCGCGAGGACCTTGTCGGCATCCGGCGCGATGCTGCAGCCTCCGACCAGGCGCATGTCGTGGGTGACGCAACCGCGCAGCGGGTTGAGCTTGCCGACCGAGACCGCGCGGTCGACGGTGTGCTCGGCCATCAGGCGGTAGATCGTCCACTTGCCGCCGGCGATGGTGATCAGCCCCGATTTCGACTCGAAGATCACGTGTTCGCGCGCGAGCTGCGAGGTGTCCTTGGCCTTGGGGTCGAACACCAGCGGGCGGATGCCGCACCACGCCGCCTTCACGTCCTTTTCCGAGACGTCGGTGTTGAAGTAGCGGCGCACGTAGTCGAGCAGGTAGGCGACGTCCTCCTCGGGCGCGACCGGCTTGTCGACGATCTCGATCGGCTCGTCGGTGGTGCCGACGATGACGTGGCGCTCCCACGGCAGCAGGAACAACACGCGGCCGTCGTCGGTTTCGGGGATCAGCAGGCCGACGTCGAGCGGGATCTTCTCGCGTTCGATGATGATGTGCACGCCCTCGGCGCCCTTGAGGATCGGCTTGGCGTCGGGATCGTCCATCCGCAGGATCGATTCCGCGAACGGCCCGGTGGCGTTGATCACCGTGCGCGCCTTCACCGGAATGCGCTCGCCGGTGAGCCGGTCCTCGATCACCGCGCCGTCGAGACGGCCCGCGTCGTCCTTGGTCAGGCTTTCCACCTCGGCGTAGTTGAGCGCGATGCCGCCGTGCTGCTGCGCGGTGAGGATCAGCGTCATCGCCATGCGGATGTCGTTGAACTGGCCGTCGTAGTAGACCACCGCGCCCTTGAGGCCCTTGGCGCGCAGCGTCGGGAAGTGCTTGAGCGCGGTCTTCTTCGAGATGATCGTGCTCTTGCCGATGTTCATGCTGCCCGAGAGGATGTCGTAGAGCTTCAGGCCGATGAAGATGTAGGGCAGCTTCCACCAGGAATAGACCGGGGTGATCAGTGCGAGGCGGTGCGCGAGGTGCGGCGCATTGCGCAGGAAGGCGCCGCGCTCGTGCAGGCCCTCGCGCACGAGCTGGTACTGCACCTTGTCGAGGTGCTTGATCGCCGCTTCGAGATAGCGCACGCCGCCGTGCACCAACTTGGTGCTGCGGCTCGATGTGCCGCCCGCGAAATCGCCGCGCTCGACCAGCGCGACGGAAAGTCCGCGCGCGGCGGCGTCCGCGGCGATGCCGCAGCCGGTGGCGCCGCCGCCAATCACGAGAATGTCGAACTCGTCGACCTGTTTCAGTGCGTCGATGATGTCTTGCCGCATGGTTCGCTCCCTTACGCGTTCAGACGCGTGCCGGACGCGTTCGGCCCGGCGAGTTGGGCGGGACGGCGACGGACGAAAGACACGACCGCAGCGCTCGACGATGTCGAGGCGGAACCGGCCGGAGCGCGGGGAACCCAACGGATTGAAAACGGAAAGGCACGGAGCGCTGCGGGGTAGCCGCCTTCGACGAGACGGTGCGGCCGGCCGGCCCGATGAGCCGGATCGCCGTCATCGACGTCCCACCGTGGTTCGTGGTGTCTCGTGCGCTCTCAACGAACCGATCCACTGAGCGTACCTCCTTTGGCCCTATTCCGAAAGTCGAATTCGGGCACAACCATCGGCGAAATCGACATTAGGGACAGGAAATATAAATTTCTCCTACCCGCTGTTACGCCCTACCTTACAGGCATACCAAAAACCCTGAGAAGAAAGGTGCCATTATGACCCACGGACGCTATCTGCCTGCTGCTCTAACCCTCGTCGCCACTGTGTTTTTCGTCGCCTCCGCGGCCTATGCCGCGCAGACCGAGACGCTTTCGGCCAAGACCCTGCCCGGTGCGGAGAAGCAGATCGCCTGCGCCGCTCCCACCCCGACCGGCCCGCTCGGCTACTGAGCTTCGGCCCACGGTTCCGGCGAGGGGATGCGGTTTTCATCGTAGGCGAGGTCCGACCCGCCGAAATCGATGACGAAGCGCCCCTCGACCGCGCCCTGGTGCAGTTCCTCGAACACCCGGTTGATGTCTTCGAGGCGCACGCGGTGCACCGAGGCCTTGACCCGGCCGTGCGAGGCGAACTCCATCGCCTCGCGCATGATCCGCCGCGAACCCACCACCGACCCGCGCACCGTCACCGCGTTGATCACGGTGTCGTAGATCGGAATCTTCAGTTCGCCGTCGGATAGCCCGATCATCACCATGCAGCCGCCCGGACGGATCATCCGGTAGGCCTGCTCGTAAGCGCGCACCGACGACGCGGTGACCACCGCGCCCTGCGCGCCGCCGATGCGCTCCTTGAGCGCCGCGCCCGGCTCGGTCTCGCGCGCGTTGATCGAGAACGCCGCGCCCAATTCCTCCGCGAACTTCAGCTTGTCGTCGTCGATATCCACCGCGCAGACCTGGAATCCCATCAGCCGCGCGTACTGGATCGCCATGTGGCCGAGGCCGCCGATGCCCGAAATCGCCACCCAGTCGCCCTTGCGCGCCTCGGTGCGCTTGAGCGCGTTGTAGACCGTCACCCCGGCGCAGAGAATCGGCGCGATCTCGACGAGATTCGCCCCTTCCGGGATCGGGATCGCGTAATCCGCGTCGGCGAGGGCGTATTCGGCGAAGGTGCCGTCGACGGTGTAGCCGGTGTTGGTTTGGCACTTGCACAGGGTTTCCCAGCCCGAGG
>QKGW01000007.1 GCA_003250275.1 Alphaproteobacteria bacterium | reverse complement strand
GGAGTCGTGAAGATGTTCGAGCCGTCGGGTTCGGTCCATTTGGCTATCGTCTCGGATAGCAGGGATCTGGAAAAGGCGATCGGGGACCTGAAATGTCCGGCGATCGCGCCGCTCGACATCGAGACCCTGGTGGGGCTGCCCGCGGAAACTTCGCGCGCGGACGTTGCCATCGTCTGCGGCGCGCCGGACGGATACGGCCGGCTTCGCGACGTATTTCCCCAGGCGTTGATCGTGTGGCTCGCGCACCCGGACGACATGGCGAAAATTCCGCCCGGCGCGTGCGTCGACGAAGTCTGGACCGCGCCGATGGGCGCGGCGGAACTGGCCCACAAGTTCGCCTGCCTGATGAACCGTCACGCGGAAAAGCGGAAGAACGACTTTTACGCCAAAGCCACCGACGCCGCGATCAACAACCTCCCGGACATCGTCTGGTTCAAGAGCAACACGGGCATCCACCTCAAGGTCAACGACGCCTTTTGCGCCTGCGTCGGCAAGGAAAGAAGCGACGTCGAGGGCCACGACCACTTCCACGTCTGGGGGCTGACGCGGGAGGAATACGAAGACAGCGATTACGTCTGCGTGGATACGGACGTGATCGTCAACACCACCCGGAAGCCGGGCGTGTTCGACGAACTGGTGATGAGCGCGCGCGGCCTACGCCAGTTCAAGACCTACAAGTCCCCGATCCTCGACGAGGCGGGGGAACTCCTCGGCACCGTAGGGATCGCCCGCGACATCACCGACCTGCGTAACATCGACGCGAAGCTGAAGATCGTCCTCGACAGCGTGCCGTTCGCCCTCCTGGTCACCGATGAGACCGGGCGGGCGATCCATACCAATCCGAAATTCGAGGAGCTTTTCCACGTACCTTCGGGAAACGTCCTGGGCAAGCCCGTCGATATTTCCGCCCTGGTCGAGATCGTTTCCCGCAAGGACATCCACGGCGGTGCGGAGGAGGAACTCTGCATCCGCGTCGGCGACGGCGCGACCGCTCAGGTCGTCGTCCGTAGGGCCGACATCCTCGATATCTTCAATAACGTCGTCGGTTGCCTGAGCATCTACATCGACGTCACCCGCTCGCGGGAGATCGACAGCAAGCTCAAGGAAATGGCGTATACCGACGCCCTCACCGGGCTGTACACCCGGCATTACCTGTTCCAGAAGCTCGACGACGCCCCCGAGACCGACGGCATCGCGCTGCTTTCCATCGACCTCGACAACTTCAAATCGGTCAACGACAACTACGGGCACGCCGCCGGCGACGAACTTCTGAAACGGGTCGGAAAAATCATCCGAGAGGCGTTCCCCCGCGCACTCTGCGTGCGCCTGGGCGGCGACGAATTCCTCGTGGTGGAAATCGGCGACGTGGACGAAGCGGGTTTCGCGGATACGGCGCAATCCCTGTTGGGTCGCCTGAAGGACGCGTTTGCGTCCGCGGATTACGCGCGGGGGGTGTCGTCGAGCGGCGGCATCGCCTTCTCCCCGTTCTCGCGGTCCGAGAATTTCGACGCGCTGCTGAGCGAAAGCGACAAGGCCCTCTATCAGGCGAAAAAGAGCGGGAAGGGCTGCATCGTGGCGCTTACGCGCAAGAAAGCCTGGGCCGGTCCCGTGTGAACCGCCCCGCGCGCGGCAAATGCCGGATGGCGCGCGGTTTCCCGGCAACGAAAAAGGCGGTGGAGAGTTCCACCGCCTTTCGGGTTTCAGGAGCCCGCGTTAGCCGAGGAGGCTGCGGAGCATCCAGGCGTTCTTTTCGTGGGTCTGCATCCGCTGGGTGAGCAGATCGTTGGTCGGCTCGTCGTCGGCTTTGCCGGAAAGCGGCAGAACCTCGCGGCACACCTTCGAGATCGTCTCGTTGTCCTTGGCGAGCTGCTGGATCATCTCGACCGCGGACGGCACGGAGGTTTCCTCCTTCACCGTCGACAGCTCCTTGAACTGGGTGAAGCTGCCCGGCGCGAACACCCCGAGCGCGCGGATGCGCTCGGCGACGAGGTCGACGGCCAGCGCGAGTTCGTCGTACTGGGTCTCGAACATCAGGTGAAGGGTGTTGAACATCGGGCCCGTAACGTTCCAGTGGAAGTTATGGGTCTTGAGATACAGGGTGTAGGTGTTGGCCAGAACGGCCTTGAGGCCGTCGGCGATCTTCTGACGGTCCTTCTCGGAAATTCCGATGTCGATGGGCAACGGCTTCGAGATATCGACAGCGACCGATTTAGACATGCTTCAGCTCCTTGTATCGGGTGGATCGTGCGAAGGATCCCGGCTATTGTGTTGTCTCTCTCAGGTTTCGACAAGCATCATGCCATGACGATTCCGGAAGGGTTTCCCTTGGGATAGGGTGCCGGCCGGGAAAAACCCTAAGTCTTGTGCGGCTTAGAGTAAAATAGGGAATTACAGCCACTTCGATCGGGATTCTCGATGAAGCTCATCCCCACGTTGCGTCAGCTCCAATACCTCGTCGCGGTCGCCGATCATCGGCATTTCGGGCGGGCAGCCGATTCGTGTTTCGTCACCCAGTCGACGTTGAGTTCCGGCATCCAGGACCTGGAGTCGGTGCTCGATTGCCGCCTGATCGAGCGCGGCACCCGCCGCCAGGTGATGCTCACGCCGCTCGGTGAGGACATCGTCGAGCGCGCCCGCGCCCTCCTGCGCGACGCCGAAGCGCTCGCCGACGTCGCCGAGAGCGGACGCCGGCCGCTCGCCGGACGTCTGCGCCTCGGCGTGATCCCGACGATCGGGCCGTACTTCCTGCCGCGCGTGCTGCCGGCGGTGCGCGAGGCGTATCCGGACCTCAAGCTCTACCTGCGCGAGGATCAGACGGCGCGGCTGATCGACGGGCTGCACGGCGGCCGCCTCGATTGCGGCGTGCTCGCGACGCCCTACGACATCGGCGATCTGTCGAGCCTCGATCTCGGCGTCGACCATCTTCTCGTCGCGATGCCCGCGCAGCACCCGCTCGCCGCACGCACGCGGATCGCCCCGGCGGACCTCGAAACCGAGGACATGCTGATGCTCGAGGACGGCCACTGCCTGCGCGAGCACTCGCTCGACGCCTGCTCCGGGCATCCGCTCAAGGCCAACGAGGCGGTGCAGGCCACCAGCCTCGGCACCCTGGTGCAGATGGTCGCGAACGGCCTCGGCATCACCCTGATCCCCGAGATGGCGGTGCCGACCGAGGCCTACCAGGGCTCGGGGGTGATCGCGCGGCGCTTCGATCTGCCGGAGCCTTCGCGCGGCATCGCCCTGGTGTGGCGCTCGTCGTCGCCGCGAAAGAAGGAATTCGAGCTTCTGGCGGAGGTCCTGCGCACCCATCTCTCTGGGGGATGAGGGACAACCGGCAAGGAGATCCGTCGTGATCGACCTCTACACATGGAGCACGCCGAACGGCCGCAAGGTCTCGATCATGTTGGAGGAGCTCGGGCTGCCCTACGCGGTCCACCCCGTCGACATCCGCGCCAACGACCAGTTCTCGCCCGAATTCCTCGCGATCAACCCGAACGGCAAGATCCCCGCGATCGTCGATCCGGAAGGGCCGGACGGCCAGCCGATCGCGGTGTTCGAATCCGGCGCGATCCTGATCTACCTCGCCGAAAAGACCGGCAGCCGCCTGCTGCCGGCGGACCCGCGGGCGCGCACCGTAACCCTCCAGTGGCTGATGTTCCAGATGGGCGGCGTCGGCCCGATGTTCGGCCAGGCGCACCACTTCCTCCGTTTCGCGCCCGAGCAGGTGCCTTACGCCATCGCGCGCTATTCGGCCGAGGTGCGGCGGCTCTACGGGGTGATGGAGCGGCGTCTCGGCGAGGCGGCGTTTCTCGCCGGTTCGGCCTACACCATCGCCGACATCGCGACCTATCCGTGGGTCGACCGCTGCGACTATCACCAGGTCGACCTCGCGGATTTCCCCAACGTCCGGCGCTGGCACGACGCGCTCGCGACGCGGCCGCCGGTCGCCCGCGGCATGGCGGTTCCCGCCGCCTGAAAAGACACGGGAAACCCCGCCCGTCGGTGTTGACGGCGGGCCGGGCTTCGGCTAGACATTCGGCTCTTGCCCGCAGTGCCTCGGCATTGCGGACGGGTGCGGAGGGATGGCAGAGCGGTAATGCAGCGGATTGCTAATCCGTGACGGATTTAACCCCGTCCCCGGGTTCGAGTCCCGGTCCCTCCGCCAGCTTCAAGGCCCGGGTTCCGTCAGGAGCCCGGGCCTTGAAACTTTTGGGGGGAAAGCTCCGGCGGGGCGGTTATCCGGCGGCGGCGATGCCTGGGGTGAAGTGACCGTCGCCGGGGTTGCCGAGGATCGCGCCGTGGTCCATCACCACGCCGCCGCGCACGATGGTGTAGACCGGCATCCCCTTCACCTGCATCCCTTCCCACGAAGTGTGGCCGGACTTGGTGTGCATGTCCTCCTTGCGGAAGGTCGTCTCGGCGTTCATGTCGACGATGGTGACGTCGGCATCGGCGCCGACCTCGAGCGCGCCCTTGCGCGGGTAGACGCCGAAGCGCTGCGCCGGGTGCAACGCGCACAGGCGCGCCACGTCCTCGAGCGTGAGCCGCCCGCGGTTGACCGCGTCGAGCACCAGCGGAATGAATTCCTGCGCGCCGGTGATGCCGAGCGGGACGGAGAAGTTGTCCTGCCAGCCGCCTTCGATTTCCTCGGCGGTGTGCGGCGCGTGCTCGCCGACGAGAAAGTCGGCGACGCCGGATTTGACGCTGTCCCATCCCGCCTCGGGCGCGGAGGCCCAGAGATAGGCGGCGGGGCCGACCTTGTCGGCCTGCTCGCGGGTCATGAACAGCGAGGCGGTTTCAAGCTCGGCGGTGACGTCCTGCTTGAGTTCGAACTTCGCGTGGGCGAGCAGTTCGTAGGCGCCCACCGGCATCACCCCGAGGTGCAGCACGTGGAGCCTGAGGCCGGTGAGGCGGGCGTAGTAGAGCGAGCTCGCGAGCCCCGCGACCATGCCGTGGCCGTACATGTAGCCCTTGGCGTAGGACTCGTGGTAGTCGCGCGCGGTGGTGCGCCCGGGGTCGATGTAGTCGCGGAAGGTCAGGCGCTTCACCCACTCGGTGTCGTCGTGGTGCACCGAGCCGACGAGGCCGGTGCCGGCGATCGCCTCGTAAAGCTCGTAGAGGATGCCGTGGTCGAGCACCCCGAGCTCGGTGATGTAGGGGTAGACCTCTTTCACGTGGCGGGTGTTGAAGATCTTGATGCCGATCGCGCCGGCCTTGGCGAGTTCCTCGACGGTGCGCGGGTAGAGGCCGCCGCCGTAGAGCGCGTAGTCGACGTAGGCCTTGGGCGCGACCAGTTCCTTCTTCTGCTCGAAGGTTTCGAGCGTCGTCGGGTGCGGCGTGTTGTTGGTCATGTCGATGCAGAAGGTGAGGCCGCCCGCCGCCGCCGCGCGGGTGCCGGATTCGAAGTCTTCTTTGTAGGTGTGGCCGGGCTCGCGGAAGTGGCAGTGGACGTGCCAGAGGCCGGGGAGCACGTGCAGCCCCTTGGCGTCGATGCGCCGCCGCGCGGGGAGCGCGACGCCGGGCGCGGCGATCGCGGCGATCCTCCCGTCCGCGATCGCCACCGTCGCGGCGAAGCGCGTGGTCGCGGTGACGACCGTTCCGTTTTCGATCACCAGGTCGAACGCATCCATTCCATCTCTCCGGGTCTCAGTTGGCCATGCCCATGTAGGCTTCGCGTACGCGCGGGTCGTCGCGCAGGGTTTCCGCCGCGCCGTTCATCACCACCCGGCCGGTATCGAGCACGTAGCCGCGGTCGGCGATTTCGAGGGCGAGGTCGACGTCCTGCTCGACCAGCACGATGGTGGTGCCGTCGGCGCGGTTGAGGTCGCGCAGCGTCGCGGCGAGGCGGTCGACGATCACCGGCGCGAGGCCGAGCGACATTTCGTCGACGAGCAGCAGCCGCGGCCGCGCCATCATCGCGCGGCCGATCGCGCACATCTGTTGCTGGCCGCCGGAGAGGGTGCCGGCGAGCTGGCCGGCGATGCCTTCGAGTTCGGGGAAGTGCTGCCAGACCCGAGCGAGGTCCGCCTCGGCGCCGCGCTCGCGGCGGCTGAACGCGCCGAGCATCAGGTTTTCCAGCACCGAGAGCCCGGCGAACAGCCGCCGCCCTTCCGGCACCAGGGCGATGCCGCGGCCGACGCGCGCCTCGGCGGGCACCTTGGCGATGTCCGCGCCGTCGAAGATCACGCGTCCGGCGGTGGGTTTGAGCAGGCCCGAGATCACCCGCATCAGCGAGGTCTTGCCCGCGCCGTTGGAGCCGACGAGGGCGGTGATGCGGCCGGTTTCGGCGGCGAAGTCGATGTCCCACAGCACCTGGCTCTCGCCGTAGGCCGCCTCGACGCCTTCGAGACCGAGGAGCGCGGTCATGGCGAGACCTCCTGCGCCGCGTGGCGCTTCGCGAAGCGTTCGCCGAGATAGGCGCTGACGACGTGGGGATCGTTGACCACCGCGTCGGGCGGGCCGTCGGCGATCTTTTCGCCGAAGCGCAGCACGACGATGCGGTCGCAGATCGCCATGATCGCCTTCATCACGTGCTCGACCACGACGATCGACAGGCCGTCGGCGCGGATCTCGCGGATCAGCGCGACGATGCGCTCGATTTCGGTGTGGTTGAGCCCCGCCATCACCTCGTCGAGGAGGAGGACGCGCGGGCAGGTGGAGAGCGCCCGCGCGAGTTCGAGGCGCTTGCGTTCCGAGAGGGTGAGCTGGGTCGGCAGGATGTCGGCCTTGCGCCCGAGGCCGACCTTTTCGAGCGCTTCGCGGGCGAGCGCGCGGGTTTCGCTGCTCAGGCGGTTGGGGGCGCAGAACATCGCGCCGATGCTGACGTTCTGCAGCACCGTAAGGTTCTTGAACGGCTGGACGATCTGGAAGGTGCGGGCGATGCCCTTGCGCGCGATGACGTGCGGCTTGCGCCCCGAAATCGTCTCGCCGTCGAAGGCGACGGTGCCGTCGTGGCGGCCGGCGAGACCGGAGACGACGTTGAGCAAAGTGGTCTTGCCTGCGCCGTTGGGGCCGATCAGGCCGACGATCTCGCCGGGGAAGAGATCGAAGCTGACGTCGCGCACCGCGACGACGCCGCCGAAGCGGACGCTGACGTCGCGCACCGCGAGGATCGGTGCGGGGTTCGATTGCGCGTTCATCGTTCCTCCCTTGCGAACAGCCGGTGGGACAGGCGGGTGGACGCGCCGCCGAGGCGCGCCGAGGCGGCGCGCCATCCGGCGCGGCTGAGCAGCGGCAACACGCCGTTGGGGACGAGCATCACCACCGCAACCAGGAACACCCCGAGCAGGAGGTTGTGGATGTGGGTGAACTCGGCCCAGATCATCGTCGCGACGATCTGGAACAGGAACGCGCCCGCGACCGGGCCGAATACCGTGCCGATGCCGCCGAGCAACATCATGATGTAGGCGCGCATCGAGATGCCGATGTCGAAGGCGCTCGACACCTCGATGAAGGTGATCCAGTAGGCCCAGATGCCGCCCACCGTGCCAGTCATCGCGGCGCTGATCGCCCACGCGGTAATCTTCGCCCGCACGGTGTCGACGCCCATCACCTCGGCGCCGGATTCGCTGTCCTTGAGCGCGCGCAGGGCGTAGCCGAGGCGGCTCTGCGAGAGCACCCAGACCACCGCCGTCGCTGCGACGAGCGCGCCGAGCATCAGGAAGTAGATGATCCGGTAGAGGAGGTCGGGCGCCATCGGGCTGATCGGCAGCGGCAGGCCCTGCGCGCCGCCGGTGACGCCGCCGAGATTGAGGATCACTTCGATGAACGCCATGTTGAGTGCCACCGACGCGATCGCGAAGTAGTGCCCGCGCAGGCGCAGGAGCGGCCAGCCGAACACTCCGGCGACGACCGCCGAGGCGAGCCCGGCGGCGACGAAGGCGAGGGGCAGCGGCCATCCGGCGTTGAGGGTGACGGCGACGACGTAGGCGCCGACGCCGAAGAACGCCGAGTTGCCGAAGGCGTGGTATCCGGCGAAGCCGACGATGACGTTGAGCCCCTGGGCGACGACGCCGACCATGAACACCGAGGTCAGCACCCGCAGCCAGTAGTTGCCGATGACGAACGGCAGGATCGCGAGCACCGCGAGCGCGGCGAGGGCGAGAACGAGGCTCTTGCGGGATCCGGTCATGAGGCGGCCTCTCCATAGAAGCGTTTGCCGAAGAGGCCTTGCGGCCGCACGATCAGCACCACCAGGAACATCGAGAAGGCGACGATCTCCTGGTAGTTGGCGCCGAGGTAGGTGCTCGCGAACGCCTGCACCAAGGCGTAGGCGAAGCCCGCGAGGATCACGCCGGGGACGCTGCCGATGCCGCCGAGCACGGTGATCACGAACACCGCGCCGAGGAAGGTGAGGCCGAGCGTCGGCGAGATCGGGAAGAGCGTGCTCGCGAGGCATCCGGCGGCGCCGGTGACCGCGGCGCTGAGCCCGCCGGTGAGGCCGTAGATGCGCTCGGGCACGATGCCCATCAGCCGCGCGGCCTCGCGGTCGAGGGCGGTGGCGAGGATCGCCTGGCCGGTGCGGGTGCGGTTGAGGAAGAGGTAGGCCGCCGTCGCCACCGCGACCGAAAGCACCGCCGCGGCGAGGCGCACGTAGGGGATCAGCACCGGCCCGAGGGCGAGGGAGCGCCCGGAATAGGCGGTCTGCACGCCGCGCACGTCGGAACTGAAGATCTGTACGAAGGTGTCGATGAGAATGAGGTCGATGCCGAACGTCACCACCAGGGTGAGCAGCAGGCTGGTGCGCATCACCGGGTTGAGCAGCGCCACCTGAAGCACGTAGCCGATCACGAACAGCACCGGCATCGCCCCCGCCATCGCGAGGAACGGGTCGAGCCCGAGCCACTGGTTGAGGACGTAGGCGACGTAGGCGCCGATCATCACGTAGGCGCCGTGGGCGAGGTTGATGATTCCCATCACCCCCCACACTACCGAGAAGCCGATGGTGGCGAGACCGTAGACGCCGCCCATGAGCAGGCCGTTGACGATGGTTTGCAGGAACATCGGGCGTCCTCCCTGGGCGGCGGCGGGGTCAGAGGGCGGGGCGCGGATAAACCGGCTTCGCCTGGCTCACGTCGGGCGGAAATACCACCTTCGGCGCGCCGTCGATGAGCTGGGATACCGCGGCGGTGCCGAGGCTGTTGGTGCCGTTGTCGGTGAAGTCGAAGCGGCCGTAGAAGGTCTCGCCGCGCATCGACAGCATCGCGTCGCGCACCTTGTCGGTGTCGAGCGAGCCCGCCTTCTCGATCGCCATCTGGAGGATCACCCCGGCGGACGCGCCGCTCGCCGCGTGGTAGGTCGCGGCGCGGCCGAAGCGCGCCTCGAAGGCCTTGGCGAAGGCGGCGGAGTCCTTGAACACCGGGTCGGCGTAGGTGAGCGTCGGCACCCACATGTCGGTGCCCATGATGCCGTCGGCGGCGGGCCCGAGGGCCTTGCGGAAGTCCTCGATGCCGATCGACATCGCGAGTCCGGCGAGCTTCGGCTGAACCTGGAGCTCGCGCATACTCTTGAGCAGCAGAATGGTGTCCTGCACGTAGCCGGTGGCGAGCACGACGTCGGGCGCGGCCGCCTTGAGCTGGGTCGCGACCGAGGAGAGGTCGCTCGCGCCCTTCGGATACTTGGCGACGTAGACGACGTCGAAGCCCATCTCCTTCGCCTTCTTCGCCGCGCTGTCGCCGACGATGTTGGGGAAGAGGTCGTCGGGGCCGACCACTGCCACCTTGGTCGGCTTTGGCGACTGTTCGGCGGCGACGTTGAGCACCGGATAGAGACCGGCGTCGGCGAGCGGCGTCTGGGTGAAGATGTAATGGTAGCCGCGGGCGTAGAGGCTGTTGGCGGTCGCCATCGGCGCGAGGGTGAGAACCTTGTAGCGCTCGCTGATTACCGCGGTGGCGGTGGCGACGCCCGAGGAATACGGCCCGAAGAGGAACTTCGCCTTGTCCTCGGTGATCAGCCGCTCGGTGAGCTGGGCGGAGGTCTGGGCCTTCGATTCGTCGTCGTAGTAGATCACCTCGACGGTGTAGGCCTTGCCGCCGGCCTTGATGCCGCCGCGCTTGTTGACCTCCTCCTTCCACAGCTCGTAGCCGTCGCGCAGGAGGTTGCCCTCGCGCGACAGACTGCCGCTCAGGCTGACCGCCGCGCCGATCTTGAGAACCTCCTGAGCCCGTGCCTCGCCGGAGATCCCCGCCGCGGCCACCAGGCCGCACGCAAACGCCATGCTGATTGCTCGCTTGAACATCTTCGCCTCCTGTCGGCGGTGTTTTGCATACTTGAAGTATGCAATTTGATTTCGCTTTAAAGAGCCCCGATGCCGACATTGACGATTTTCGCGCCAGCCGGGATAATGTGCACCTTTTTTAGTCGGTTAAGCGGCGGCCGTGGTCGTCTCGCGGGCGGCGACGCCGGGGGTGAAGCGTCCGTA
>QKGW01000009.1 GCA_003250275.1 Alphaproteobacteria bacterium | reverse complement strand
GTCGTCACCCTCGGGGGTCTCGGCTGAGGTGATGCAGCACGATCCCCGCCGTCGTCGCGACGTTGAGGGAATCGAAGCCCGCCGCCATCGGAATGCGCACCGTGCGGGTGCGCGCCAGCACCGCCTCCGGCAGCCCCGGCCCCTCGGCCCCGAACGCCGCGGCGACGCGCGCCGGGCGGAGGTAGTCGGCGAGCACGGTCTCGCCGCGCGGCGACAACCCCAGAATCTCGAAGCCGTGCGCCGCGAGCGCGGCGAGGATGCCGGCGGCGGCCCCGCCCTTGACCGTCGGCACCGTCAACGCCGCGCCGACCGAAACGCGGATCGCCTTGCGGTAGAGGGGATCGCAGCAATCGGAATCGAGGACTACCAGATCGACGCCGAACGCGGCGGCGTTGCGGTAGAGGCCGCCGAGGTTGTCGTGGTTGGCGATCGCCGAAAGCACCGCCACGGTGGCGCGCTCCGGCAACGCCGCGAGCGCCGCGTCGAGCGCGAGCGGTTCCGCCTGCACGCCGAGGCCGAGGATGCCGCGATGGATCGCGAAGCCCACGGTCGCGTCCATCACCGCCTGGGCGGCGGCGTAGACCGGCACCGCCTCGGGCAACTGCGCGAGCAGCGGCATCAGCCCGGCGATGCGCTTCTCGGCGATCAGCAGCGAGGCGAGCCGGTGCGGCGAGCGCCCCGAGAGCAGGGTCTTGAGCACCACCTCGCCCTCGGCGACGAAGTGCCCGGCACGGCCGACGAGATCGCGCTCGCGAATTTCGCGGTAGCCTTCGACGCGCGGGTCGGCGGGGTCGGAAATCGGGATGATCTGGGTCATCGTGCGAAAGCGGCGTCCGGGTCGCCCCGGACGCCGGTCCCTTACGCCTGCTTGGCGTCGATGATGCCGCGCCGGATCGCGCGGGTGCGGGTGAAGTGCCGTTCGAGGGTGTCGCCCTCGCCGCGGCGGATCGCCCGCTGCAACGCCGTGAGGTCCTCGGTGAAGCGCTGGAGAACCTCCAGCACCGCTTCCTTGTTGTTGAGGAACACGTCGCGCCACATCACCGGGTCGGACGCGGCGATGCGGGTGAAGTCGCGGAAGCCGGAGGCGGAATACTTGATCACTTCCTGCTTCAAGTCGGTGCCGAGATCGGTGGCGGTGCCGACGATGGTGTAGGCGATCAGGTGCGGCAGGTGCGAGGTGATCGCGAGCACGCGGTCGTGGTGCTCGGGGGTGAGCATGTCGACGTTCGAGCCCACCGCGCGCCACATCTCCGCGACCTTGTCGAGCGCGCCCTTGGGCGTCGACGGCAGCGGCGTGAGCACGCACCAGCGCTGTTCGAACAGTTCCGCGAAGCCCGCCTCGGGGCCCGAGAACTCGGTGCCCGCGAGCGGGTGCCCGGGGATCAGCGTCACCCCCTCGGGCAGATGCGGCAGCATGTCCTTGATCACCGTGCACTTCACCGAGCCGACGTCGGAGACGATCGCGCCCGGCTTGAGGTGCGGGCCGATCGCCTCGGCGACCTCGCCGCACGCACCCACCGGCACGCACACCATCACCAGATCGGCGTCCTTCACCACCGCCGCGATGTCGGTCGAGGCGTCGTCGACGATGCCGAGGCGGAGCGCGGTGTCGAGGGTTTCCTGGCGGCGCGAGGTCGCGAGCGTGCGCCCCGCGAGGCCGCCGCGCCGGAGCGCGAGGGACAGCGACGCGCCGATCAGGCCGATGCCGACGAAGGCGACGGTGCCGAACAGCGGCGTCTTTGCGGGTTCGCTCATGCCGCGCCCTCCTTGTAGGCGGTGAGACCGGCGACGACGCGGCGGTTCTCCTCCTCGGTGCCGACCGAGATGCGCAGCGCGTCGGGCAGGCCGTAGCCCGCCACGGCGCGCACCAGCACCGCCTGTTCGGCGAGCGCGGCCTCGGCCTTCGGCACGTCCCCCTTGGGGAAGTGCACGAGGAGGAAGTTGGCGAACGACGGCGTGACTTCGAGGCCGAGGGCCTCGATCCGCTCGGTCAGCCACGGCCGCCACATCTGGTTGTGGGCGAGGCAGAGGTCGAAGAACGCGGTGTCCTCGAGCGCCGCGACGCCCGCCGCCTGCGCCGCCGCCGAAACGTTGAACGGCGCGCGCACGCGGTTGAGCACGTCGGCGATCGACGCCGGCGCGTAGCACCAGCCGAGACGCAGCGCGCCCATCCCGAAGATCTTCGAGAAGGTGCGGCACATCACGGTGTTCTCGCCCGCGTCGACGAGTTCCGCGCCCGGCGAGTAGTCGTTGCGGGTGACGAACTCGGAATAGGCGGAATCGATCACCAGCAGGATGTCGGGGCGCAGCCCGTCGCGCAGGCGCTTGACCTCCGAGGCCGGGATCATCGTGCCGGTCGGGTTGGCGGGGTTGGCGAAAAAGACGATGCGGGTCTTGTCCGTCACCGCCGCGAGCAGCGCGTCGACGTTCACCGTGAGGTCGGTCTCCGGCGCCTTCACCGGCGTCGCGCCGTTGACGCGCGCGTAGATCGGGTACATCGCGAAGCCGTACTCGGGGTAGAGCACCTCGTCGCCCGGACCGGCGTAGGAGTGGGTCAGCAGGCCGATCAGCTCGTCGGACCCCGCGCCGCAGACGATGCGCGCCGGGTCGAGGCCGAAGCGGCGGCCGAGCGCGGCGCGCAACGCCTCGCTGCCGCCGTCGGGGTATCGATGCAACTCCGCCGCCACCGCCTGATACGCCGCCCGTGCACGGGGGCTGGCGCCGAGAGCGCCCTCGTTCGAGGACAACTTCGCAACGTGCGCCACGCCGTCCAGCTTCGAGCGACCGCCCTGGTAGGCCTTGATATCGAGAATGCCGGGACGCGGAATAGGAGCCGTCATCATATACTCGCTTTCACATCTTCTCTCTGTGGGTTCATACGGATTTGCCGGGAGGGACGCGGCGGTCCCGGCGGCCGCCAGAAAACGCCGTTACCGCGGGCAATGAAGCGGCGTGGCGTAAGCACCGATGCAGCGCACGTATCGCACCGATTCGTCGTTGCCGTGGGCAAGGCGCACGATGCGCGGATCGGAATCGACGACGAGCCCGCCCACCTCGATCAGGTGGACGCGGGCGTCGGGGGCGAAGGAGCGGGCGTCCCAGTAGTGGAGGATCGCCAGCCCGGCGTTGGCGAGCTTGGCGTTGAGCTGGGTCCGCGAAACTTCGGAGCGGGTCTCGACCGCGAGCAGCGAGCGGTCGTCGCCGGTTTCCTCGGGCGCCACCGGGGCGACCGCGAACGCCTCGATCTCGCCGCCGCGCCCCGGGCCGGGGCCGCAGAACGGCAGACGCGCGACCACCTGCATCCGCGGCTTGGCGTCGCCGATCAGGGCCGGCCACCACGCCTCGGCGGAGGTCTCGCCGGGCAGCGGCAGCACCGCCACCGCCGCCGCGCCCTCGGCCACCGCCTTGAGCACGCGGCCCGCCGCCTGGTAGGAGACGGTTTCGGTGTAGGAGCCGTAGTGATCGCGGGCGATTTCGAGATAGCCGGAGCCGCGCTCGGGCATGAACACCGCCACCGAGAACGGCCCCTGCACCCGCATCAGGGTGCCGATGATCTCGCGCCAGATGTGCGCGACGACGTCGGAGGGGAACGGCCCCCTGTGGCGCGCGACGAGGCGGCGCAGCACGGTCGCCTCGCGTCCGGGCCGGGTGAGGACGAATTCGTCGCTCTCGCCGTCGCGCTTGTGGGTGCCGATCTTGAGAACCGCCTCGGTGCGGCGCATCAACAGGTCGTGAAGCGCGTCGTCGATCGCATCGACTTCGCGCCGCAGAGCTTCAAGTTGTTGATCGTCCGTAGCCATCGCGGCAAGAGCCTTTCCAATCCCCGCGAAATCAGGCGTTGACACGCGAGGCAACCCAAACTTAGCTGTGTCCCTCGTTTACGCAAGATTTTTTGCCGAGGCCGACGCCTATTCCCGAGATGCCCAACATATCCGCCACAGAGGCCGACGCCGTCTTCCGCGAACGCATCAACGCCGTCGAGGCGACGGCGACGCTGTGCGCCGACGTGCCGCTGCCACTCGACTCCGGCGAGAGCTTCGGCCCGATCGAGGTCGCCTACCACACCTACGGCACCCTCAACGCCGACAGGTCCAACGCGATCCTGGTGTGCCACGCGCTCACCGGCGACCAGTACGCGGTGCTGCCGCACCCGCTCACCGGCAAGCCGGGCTGGTGGTCGAACCTGATCGGCCCCGGCAAGGTGATCGACACCGACAAGTATTTCCTCGTCTGCGCCAACGTTCTCGGCGGCTGCATGGGCACCACCGGGCCGAAGAGCATCAACCCCGCCACCGGCGAGCCCTACATGCTCGACTTCCCGGTGATCACCGTGGGCGACATGGTGCGGCTGCACGCGCGCCTGCTCGACCATCTGGGCATCGAACGGCTGTTCGCCGCGATCGGCGGGTCGATGGGCGGAATGCAGGTGCTGCAGTTCGCCGCGGCTTACCCCGAGCGGGTGCTCTGCGCCCTGCCGATCGCCGCGTGCGCGCGCTATTCGGCGCAGAACATCGCCTTCGACGAGGTCGGGCGGCAGGCGATCATGGCCGACCTCGAATGGTGCAACGGCCGCTACCTGCTCGAAGACCGGGTGCCGCACAAGGGGCTCGCGGTGGCGCGCATGGCGGCGCACATCACCTACCTCTCCGAGGCCGCGCTGACCCGCAAGTTCGGGCGCAAGCTGCAGGGCCGCGAAAAGGTCGGCTTCGGCTTCGACGCCGACTTCGAGGTCGAAAGCTACCTGCGCCACCAGGGCTCCACCTTCGTCGAGCGCTTCGACGCCAACTCGTACCTCTACATCACCCGCGCGATGGACTACTTCGACATGCCCGCCGAGCACGGCGGCAACCTCGCCAACGCCTTCCGCGACACCCCGGTGCGCTTCTGCGTGATCTCGTTCACCAGCGACTGGTTGTTCCCGACGCGCGACAGCCAGGCGATCGTGCGCGCGCTCAACGCCGCCGCCGCGTCGGTGAGCTTCGTCGAGGTACACTCCGACAAGGGGCACGACGCCTTCCTCCTCGACGAGCCCGAGTTGCACGAGACCATCAAGGGCTTCCTCGACGGCGCCGCCGAGCGCGCCGGTCTCGCCTTCCCGGAGGCGTCGCGATGATCGCGCCCACCCCGATTTCCGCGAACCTCCGCATCGACCTTAAGATCATCGCCGAGATGATCGACCCGCACACCCGCGTGCTCGACATCGGCTGCGGCGACGGCGAGCTCCTCGCCTACCTCCAGCAGCACCGCGAGGTCGACGCGCGCGGCATGGAGCTTTCGATGCAGGGGGTGCAGAAGGCGGTGGCGCGCGGGCTCGCGGTGATCCAGGGCGACGCCGACATCGACCTCGTCGACTACCCGGACGACGCCTTCGACTACGTGATCCTCTCGAAGACGCTCCAGGCGACCCACAATCCGCGCGCGGTGGTCGAGCAGATGCTGCGCATCGGCCGCCACGCGATCGTCTCGTTCCCGAACTTCGCGCACTGGCGCACCCGCCTCGACCTCGCGCTCCGCGGGCGGATGCCGGTCAACGAACTCCTGCCCTATTCGTGGTACGAGACGCCCAACATCCACTTCTGCACGATCCGCGATTTCGTCGACCTGTGCCGGACGATGGACGTGCGGATCAAGGCGAGCGTGTCGCTCGACGCCGACGGCGACGTGCAGCGCTTCACCGCCGATAGCCGCTGGGCGAACCTGCTCGGCGTCGACGCGGTGTTCCTTCTAGGGAAATGACGTTGCCGCGGCGCGGATGCGCGCCGCTCTGGCGCGACGATCCGGCCACCACCTCGGCGAAACTCGAAGCGGGCTTCGCCTTGCCGATCGGGGTGACGCCGTAGATCTGCTTGGCCGCGCTGACCATGGTGAGCGCGGCGATGCCGGGGAACCAGCGCGCGACGATGCCCTCGGCGAGGCGCGCGAACGCCACCGAGGTGCGGGTGCTGCCGGGCGGCACCGCGAGCGCCGCACCGCTCCACACCGGGGTGAACAGGGTCTCGCGCAGCAAGGTGTTGAGCTGGCCGCGCGAATACGGCCGCCCGGCGCCGAACGGCGTGCGGTCGAGCGCCGACCAGACGCTGCGGCGGTTGGGCGCGATCACCACCAGACGGCCGTCGTCGGCGAGCACGCGCCAGAGATCGCGCATCATCGCCTGGGGATTGGGGCACCATTCGAGCCCGTGGACGAGCACGATGCGGTCGAAGCTGCGGTCGGCGAACGGCAGCTCGGTCTCGTCGGCGATCACCACCCGGCAAGGCGCACGGCGCGGCCACACCAGGGCGCCGGTGAGACCGCTCATCACCGCGACCACAGCCTCGGCCTCGGCCACGAAGGGGCGCAGGAACGGCGTGCCGAAGCCGATCGCGAGGATGCGCTTGCCGCGCACGTCGCCGACCGCCTCGCGCAGGCGCTTCGAGAGCACGCGCCGCACCAGCCGCCCTTCGGCGCGCTCGTAGAATGCGCGGAAATCTCTCACGTGCGGCCACATCGCGGCTTCGCTCCTGGTCGAGACCGGCGCAAATGATAGCGGTTTGCGGCGCCGGGGTCATGGGGATATCTTTACGGATCAACGCACGACGGAGGCGATCATGCTCGACATCGTCCAGGTGCCGATCCTCGGCGACAACTACGCCTATCTGCTGCACGAACCCGACGAGGGCGTCACCGCGGCGGTCGACCCCGGCGAGGCCGGTCCGCTCCTCGCCGCGGCCGACGCGCACGGCTGGACGATCTCGTACGTCCTCCTCACCCACCACCACGCCGACCACATCGCCGGCGCGCAGGCGTTGCGCGACCTCACCGGCTGCACCATCGTCGCGCCGCTCGCCGACCTCGGGCGGATCGAGAACGTCGACGTCGCGGTTTCCGACGGCGAGACGGTGTCGCTCGGCGCGACCCACGCGGTGGTGTTCGAGACCCCCGGCCACACCTCGGGCCACGTCGTCTACTGGTTCGTCGCCGACGACGCGCTGTTCTCGGGCGACACCCTGTTCGCGCTCGGCTGCGGCCGCCTGTTCGAGGGCACCGCGGAGCAGATGTGGGAGAGCCTGTCGCGCCTGCGCGCCCTGCCCGACGAAACGCGGGTCTACTGCGGCCACGAATACACCGCCGCCAACGCGCGCTTCGCCCGCAGCATCGACCCCGACAACGCCGCGCTCGCCGAGCGCGCCGAGGAAATCGCGAAGCTGCGCGAGGCGAAGCAGCCGACGGTGCCGTCGATCCTCGGGGTGGAGAAGGCGACCAATCCGTTTCTGCGCGCCGACGAGCCCGAGATCGCCAAGCGCCTCGGCCTCGACGACGCGCCGCCGGTCGCGGTGTTCGCCGAGATCCGCAAGCGCAAGGACGCGTTCTAGCGGGTGAAGAGCACGGCCAGCATCACCGCGCCGATGACGATGCGGTAGTAGGCGAACGGCGCGAAGCCGTGGCGGCCGACGAAGCCGACCGCCGCGCGCACCACCACCACGGCGACGACGAACGCGACCGCGAAGCCGATCGCGATCAGGCCGAGGTTGGAGAAGTCGAGCACGTCGCGGTTCTTGTAGAGCGAATAGACGGTCGCCGCGAACATCGTCGGGATCGCGAGGAAGAACGAGAACTCGGCGGCGGTCTTGCGCTCCACCCCGGCGAGCAGCGCGCCCATGATCGTCGCGCCCGAGCGCGACACGCCCGGCACCATCGCGAGCACCTGGAAGAAGCCGATGCCGAGCGACAGGCGCGGCGACAGCGCCGAGATGCCGAACACCTTGGGCGCGCGCACGCTGCGCTCGATCGCGAGGATGGCGAAGCCGCCGAGCAGCAGCATCCACGCCACCACCATCGGCGAATCGAGCAGCCGCTTGACCCACGGATAGGCGACCGCGCCGATCACCATCGCGGGCAGGAACGCGAGCAGGAGATTGCGTACGAAGCGCTGCTCGTGGGGGTCGCTCGCGAGCCCCACGGTGGCGCGCCACAGCCGCGCGCGGTAGACGACGCAGACCGCGAGGATCGCCCCCAACTGGATGACGATCTCAAAGGTCTTGCCGGGCGGCGCGGGGAAACCGAGCAGGTCGACGAGGAGAACCAGATGCCCCGTCGAGGAAACCGGAAGGAATTCGGTCAGTCCTTCGACGAGGCCGAGAAACGCGGCGATCAGCCAATCCGACAATCGGGTTCTCCCCTAGAGGTCAGGCCATGTGCTGGCCGCCGTTGATATCGAGCGTGGAGCCGGTGATGAAGTCCGCTCCGTCGTGCACGAGGAAAAGCACGCCGCGGGCGATGTCCTCGGCGCGGCCGAGGCGGCCCATCGGAATCCGCGAGACGATCTTTTCGAGCACCGAAGGCGGGACCTGACGCACCATTTCGGTATCCACGTAGCCCGGTGCAATAGCGTTGACGGTAATCCCCTTGCCCGCGCTTTCGAGCGCGAGCGCGCGGGTGAAGCCGAGCACGCCCGCCTTCGCCGCGGCGTAGTTGACCTGGCCGTACTGGCCGGTGCGGCCGTTGATCGAGCTGATGTTGACGATCCGCCCGAAGCCGCGCTCGCGCATCCCCTCGATCACCGCGTGCGACATGTTGAAGCAGCCCGAGAGGTTGGTGTCGATCACCGCGCCCCACTGGTCGCGGTCCATGCGGTGCATCGTGGTGTCGCGGGTGATGCCGGCGTTGTTCACCAGCACGTCGATCGGGCCGACCTCCTTGGCGATCCGCGCCGCCGCGTCCGCGCACTGGGCGTAGTCCGACACGTCGAACTTGTAGACCGCGATGCCGGTCTCCTCGGCGAAGCGGTTGGCGGCCTCGTCGTTGGAGTTGTAGGAGGCGACGACGCGATATCCGCCATTCATCAGGCCCTCGCAGATCGCACGGCCGATGCCGCGCGTGCCTCCGGTAACCAGTGCGACACGACCCTTGCTCATGATCCAGACCCTTCCGTCGAATGTGCGTGAAGCGCCCGCGCAAAGGCGCCGGGCAGAGAGAGGTTGATGGGAAAAAACCTAAGCGATCGCAGGCGCGGGTGCCAGCCTTGATCGCCTCGCGCCCCACCCGATCGGCGCTCCCGCCCGCGAAAAATCGAGTCGAGACCGACAACCGCACGTCGCCCAGTCGGGAACGCCGCAGGCGCGTGACGAAAATCCCACACCCTCCGGAGAAACCCGCCCCAACCCTGCGTTCTTCGAGTCCGGGTCCCGAGCACGCCCTGATTATTGTTGCGCTGCAATCCGGAATTCAATAAAGCATACGGCCGGATGATTTGGAGGGTGGACCGCGAAACACCAACGGCGGACACCCACGGCAAGCCGCACGAGGACCGGGAGCCTCCCGCGGTGCAGTTGTCAGGAAGTGTGACCCCATGAGCGAGAACCCCGTCAATCGCGCGAACGCCACCGACAAGCACGTCGGATCCCGCATTCGCGAGCGGCGCATCATGCTCGGCCTGAGCCAGCAGCAGATGGCCAACATGATCGGCGTGACCTACCAGCAGGCCCATAAGTACGAGCGCGGCATCAACCGCATCTCCGCCGGCCGTCTCTACGAAATCGCCCAGGTGCTGGGCGTGCCGGTGAGCTTCTTCTTCGACGGTCTGCAGGAGGACCGCGCGCCGGAACTCAACGACCGTCAGCGCATGTGCCTGGAACTCGCGCGCAATTTCGCTGCGATTCCGAACGAAAAGCACCAGGAAGCCCTGAGCCAGATGGCCCGCGCCCTGGCGACCGCGATGGCGGCGGAATAATCCGCCCTCGCACCGACTACGGTTCGCACACCACGCGAAATCCGATGGAAAAGCTGCGCTCGCTCGGCGGGCGCGGCGTTTCCGCCTCCCCCTGCGCCTTCGCCGCGAAGTAGGTCCACGCGCCCCCATGGGTCGCGCGCGCGACGCAGCCGCCACCCGCGCGCCGGGCGACGCAATCGAGCGCCCATTCCCCGACGTTGCCGTTCATGTCGTAGAGCCCGTAGGGGTTCGGCGGATAGCTCGCCACCGGTGCCGGACCGTCGTCGGGCTGGCCGGGATTGCAGCCGCGGCAACGCGCCATCCCCGGTTCCATCACCCCACCCCACCAGTAGGGGCTGCTGGTGCCGCCCTGCGCGGCATAGATCCATTCGGTAGACGTCGGCAGGCGGCAGAACCGCCCAGTCGTAGACGAAAGCCAGCGGGCGTAGGCGTTGGCGTCGTTCCACGACACGTTGATCGCGGGATAGCGCTCGCGCCCCCAGCCGTCGTCGTCGCCGACGCGCGGACAGCCACCCGCGGCGACGCAGGTTTTCCACTGCGCGAAGGTCACCTCGGTGCGCGCCATCGCAATGCTCTTGCCGCCCTCCGGCGGCAGCAGCACGAGATCGGGGAACACCGGAGCGGACGCCCCCGCGGGGAATGGTGCGAGCAGCAGCGCGAGCGCCGCATATGCCGCCCGCGCGCCGTTCATCCGCCGCGGACCCGTTTCGAG
>QKGW01000013.1 GCA_003250275.1 Alphaproteobacteria bacterium | reverse complement strand
TTGCGCGTGAGCCAGCAGGTGGAGCGCGAAGGCCTCGATCTCGCCCTTCACGGCGAAACCGTCGTGCACTGATCGCGCGCGGCAATTCCATCGGGCGGCGCCGGAGAGCGATCTCCGGCGCCGTTTCTTTTTTGTGGCATGAGTGCAGGTTATTTCAGCAACTTAGGCATTATGCGCACGAATTGAGCAGAATTTCTCCGCGCGCTCCGCTCGGGTATTCCAAAGATACTCTAAGCCACTGTGTAATCCCATGTTGTGGCGGTATTTTTTTGGTACTCCCGCGTGTGGCACGAGGCTTGTATTACAGCCCTGCGAACGGCCTGTGGGGCTGTGCTGTTTTGCGGCGAATGAGCCGCGATCGAATTGGAGGGAGAACGGATGAAGCTTGTCACAGCGATCATCAAGCCGTTCAAGCTGGATGATGTCCGCGAGGCTTTGACGCCCCTGGGCATCCAGGGTTTGACGGTGACCGAGGTCAAGGGTTTCGGCCGCCAGAAAGGGCAGACCGAGATCTATCGCGGCGCCGAGTACGTGGTGAATTTCCTGCCCAAGGTGAAGATCGAGGTCGCAGTGCCCTCCGACATGGTGGACACCGTCGTCGACGCGATCGTGAGCACCGCCAAGACCGGCAAGATCGGCGACGGCAAGGTGTTCGTCAGCGACATCGCCAAGGTGGTGCGCATCCGCACCGGCGAAACTAACGCCGAAGCGCTTTGAGGAGACTTCCGGACATGAAACTTACGAAATCCCTGATTGCCCTTCCGGCTCTCGCGGCGTTTGCGCTGATCGCTTCGGGCGCGCCCGCCCATGCCGAGGTCGAGAGCGAAACCGCATTCGTCTTTAACACTTTTTCCTTCCTGATTCACGGCGCCCTGGTGATGTGGATGGCCGCCGGCTTCGCCATGCTTGAGGCGGGCCTGGTGCGCACCAAGAACACCGGCACGATCTGCTTGAAGAACATCGCCCTCTATTCGATGGCGTGCATCATGTACTACCTGATCGGGTACAACCTGATGTACACCAACGTCGATGGCGGCTTCATGGGCACGTTCTCGATCTTCTACAACCCGTCGGACGCCGAAGCGGCGCTCCTCGGCGCGGAAGAGAAGACCGTCGAGCTCATCACTCCGGTCGTCGAGAACGGCTACGCGGTGATGTCCGACTGGTTCTTCCAGGTGGTGTTCGTCGCGACCGCCGCGTCGGTGGTCTCCGGCACCGTGGCCGAGCGCATGAAGCTCTGGCCGTTCATGGTCTTCACCATGGTCCTCACCGCGATCATCTACCCGATCACCGGCTCCTGGGCCTGGGGCGGCGGCTGGCTCGCGGAAATGGGCTTCAAGGACTTCGCCGGTTCCACCCTGGTGCACTCGGTGGGCGGCTGGGCGGCTCTGACCGGCGCGATCCTGCTCGGCGCGCGTAAGGGCAAGTACAACGCCGACGGCACCGTCAACCCGATCCCGGGTTCGAACCTGCCGCTCGCGACGCTCGGCACCTTCATCCTGTGGTTCGGCTGGTTCGGCTTCAACGGCGGCTCGCAGCTCGCCCTCGGCTCCGCGGCCGATGCGGTCGCGATCGCCAACGTCTACGCCAACACCAACATCGCCGCCTGCGCCGGCATCGTCGCCGCGATGCTCGCCTCGCAGCTGATGTTCAAGAAGGTCGACCTGTCGATGTCGCTCAACGGCGCGCTCGCCGGTCTGGTGGCGATCACCGCCGGTCCCGACGTGCCCACCCCGCTGTCCGCGATCATCATCGGCGGCGTCGGCGGCGTGCTCGCGGTCGTCGCGGTGCCGTTCTTCGACAAGCTCAAGGTCGACGACGTCGTCGGCGCGCTCTCGGTGCACCTCGTCAACGGCATCTGGGGCACCATCGCGGTCGGCATCTTCGACGGCGGCGACATCGTCGCGCAGATCGTCGGCGTGCTCTCGATCGGCGCGTTCACCGTGGTCACCACCACGATCGTCTGGGCGGCGCTCAAGTTCACCGTCGGCATCCGCGTCACCGACGAGGAGGAGTTCCAGGGTCAGGACAAGGCCGAGCTCGGCATGGAAGCCTACCCGGAATTCGGCGCCGGTTCCGGCCGCCTCTGAGTCGCAGGCGTTTTCAAACTTCCGGTCGCCGGGGCGCGTGCAGCGCCCCGGCGATTTTCGTTTCACAACATCCCTCTGCAATCGTTCATACTTTATTGACGCGAGTCGGCGTATTCTAGCCGCCATTCCGGGCGCTTCCCCGCGCTCCATGCATTCATGCAGATCGAGATATGACGCCGAGATTTACCGCCGCCGACATCGCCATGTTTTCCGGTTTGCCGCCTGCGGCGCTGACCAGCCTCGATCGCGCAATCACCTGGCGCCGGTTCCGCGCCGGCGAGGAGATCATCGACCGCCAGAGCGACAGCCGCGACGTGTTCTTCGTCGCCGCCGGCAAGGTGCGGGTGGTGATGTATTCGATCTCCGGACGCGAGATCACCCTCGACGACATCGGTCCCGGCGGCCACTTCGGCGAACTCGCTGCGCTCGACGGCGCGCCGCGCTCGGCGAGCGTGATGGCGGTCGAGGACAGCGTGCTCGGCTGCCTCGGCGACGAAACCTTCCGCAAGGTCGCGACCGAAACCCCGGCGCTCGCGCTTTCGGTGATGCGCCGTCTCGCCGCGGTGGTGCGCACCTCCTCGGGGCGGATCCTCGATCTCTCGACCCTCGGCGCGAACAACCGCGTCCACGCGGAGATCCTCCGCCTCGCCCGCGCGGCCGCGAACGGCGAGGGCAA
>QKGW01000582.1 GCA_003250275.1 Alphaproteobacteria bacterium | reverse complement strand
GAGCCAGCCGCCGAGGGTCGGGCCGATCGTCGGCGCGAGGGTGGCGACGAGGCCGATCATCACCGTGGTCGCGGCCTGGCGGCTGCGCGGCATCAGGGTGTAGGCGGCGGCGAACACGGTCGGGATCATCGCGCCGCCGATGAAGCCCTGCAGCACCCGGAGCACGATCATCTGATCCATGTTCTGGGCGAAGGCGCAGGCGAGCGAAGCGAGGGTGAAGCCCGCCGCCGAGATCACGAAGGTGAGGCGCATCCCGAGCGCGCGGGAGACGTAACCCGACAGCGGAATCATGATGACTTCCGCGATCAGGTAGGCGTTCTGTACCCAGACGATCTCGTCCTTGCTCGCGGCGAGCCCGGCCTGGATCTCGGACAGCGACGCCGCGACGATCTGGATGTCGAGGATCGCCATGAACATCCCCACCACCATGGCGAGGAAGCCGATCAACAGGCGCGGATCGACGCGCTCCTTGTCCGCGGCGTCGGCCATTTAGCGGTTGGCCGTCTGCGGCGCGGTTGCCGGGGTTTCGCGCGCGGCGAAGGCGTTGGCGGAGGTGAGGGTGCCGGATTCGCCCTTGGTGTCGACCGCGGCTTCCACCGACATGCCGGGGATGAGCAGCGCGCCGGCGGCGTCGATGCGGATCTTCACCGGGATGCGCTGGACGATCTTGGTGAAGTTGCCGGTGGCGTTCTCGGGCGGCAGCAGGCTGAACATCGCGCCCGAACCCGGCGAGACGCTGTCGACCACGCCCGAGAAGGTGCGGCCCTTGTAGGCGTCGACGTCGATCTCGACCGGCTGGCCGGGGCGCATCCGCGCGACCTGGGTTTCCTTGAAGTTGGCGGTGACGTAGACCGCCGCGACCGGCACCACACTCATCGTCTGCTGGCCGATTTGGACGAACTGGCCGACGCGCACGCCCTTGTTGCCGACGACGCCGTCGATCGGCGCGCGGATCACCGTGTCGGCGAGGCGGATTTTCGCGGCGTCGAGCGCGGCGGCCTGGGCTTCGGCCTGGGCGCGCGCCTGGTCGCGCTCGGCGGACTGGAGCGCGAGGCGGCTTTCCTGGGTCTTGAGGGCTGCGGCGGCGCGTTCGACTTCGGCTGCGGCCTTGGTGGCGTCGGCACGCGCCGACTGGACCTTCTGCTCCGAGGCGTATTGCGAGGCGTTGAGCTTGGCGTAGCGCGCGAGATCGGCGCTCGCGCGGGTCGCCTCGGCGCGGGCGGAGGCGAGGTCGGCCTGGCTTTCGGCGATCGCGGTGCGGGTGACGACGAGGTTGGCCTCGGCCACCGCGACCGCGGCGCGCGCCGCTTCGAGCGCGGCGGCCTGCTGGTCCGCCGCGGCGCGGTAGTCGGCGTCGTCGATGCGGATGAGGACGTCGCCCGCCTTGACCGGCTGGTTGTCGGTCACCGCGAGGTTCGCGACGCGGCCCGAGACCTTGGCGGCGATGGTGACGATGTCGCCGTCGATGGTGGCGTTGTCGGTGGTCTCGACGAAGCGGCCGTGGCTGTACCACGTCCAGCCGTAGACGGCGCCCCCCGCGAGGGCGACGGCGGCGGCGGCGATGAGGATCGGCTTACGCATGGGCGTTCCTGAAAAAACTGGCGTTGTCCCGGTCGGGCGGGCGCACTGTAACTTTACTGGACTATGAAGTCCACTAAATAGGGTGGCATCGGATTGCAAGCAAGCGGGTTATCTGGCATGATTCGCGCAATCCGGACCGGGCTCCCGGTCGCACCGGACCCGATTTCCCGCAGCAAATAGAGAGAATTCTAATGAGCCTTGGGCCGCTGCAGATTCTGCTGATTATCGTCGTTATCCTGCTGCTGTTCGGCGCGGGTAAGATTCCGCGGCTGATGGGCGACGTCGCGAAGGGGATCAACGCCTTCAAGCGCGGCATGAAGGAAGGCGAGGACGCCCCGCCGAAGCAGATCGAGAAGGACGAGCCTTCCGACAAGTCCGACAAGCCCTGATCGGGCGCTCCACCCAACTCCAATACGGAACGCGCGATGTTTGATATCGGCGGGTGGGAACTGGCCCTGATCGTCGTGGTCGCGGTGTTCGTGATCGGGCCGAAGGAATTGCCGGCGACGCTGCGCACCTTCGGCCGGGTGATGGCGCGCGTCCGCTCGCTCACCACCAGTTTCCGGATGCATGTGGACGAGATGATCCGCGAGGCCGAGCTCGACGACCTGCGCAAGGCCGCCGAGGCGGCGCGACACAGGGATTTCGGCCGCATCGTCGAGGACGCGGTGGACCCCGACCACGTGATGCGCGAAAGCCTCAACGAGGCCGCCGACGCGACCCGGCTCGATCCGAAGCCGCTCGACGCGGACGCCGAGCCGCCCGCCGACACGCCGCCCGAGCCATCCGCCGAAACGCCGCCCGAAGCGCCGCCCGCCGGCGCGCCCGAGGACAAGCCGAAGCCATGAGCGAAACCGAAGAGCCCGAGGGTCCCGAAGGCGATACCCCGATGCCGCTGCTCGACCACCTGCTCGAGCTGCGCCGCCGGCTGATGTTCGCGGCGGTCGGCTTCGTCGTCGCGTTCGCCCTGTGCTACTGGGTGTCGCTCGACATCTACGACGTGCTGATGCGCCCGCTCGCCAAGGTGATGCACGAGGTCGGCGGCACTCAGCGGATGATCTACACCGCGCTCACCGAGGGTTTCTTCACCCAGGTCAAGGTCGCCGCGTTCGGCGCTTTGTTCCTGTCGTTTCCGGTGATCGCGACGCAGCTCTGGCTGTTCGTCGCGCCGGGGCTCTACAAGACTGAGCGTCGCGCCTTTCTGCCGTTTCTGGTCGCGAGCCCGATCCTATTCGTGCTCGGCGCGATGCTGGTCTACTTCATGGTGATCCCGCTCGCCTGGAAGTTCCTGCTCGGCTTCCAGACCCACGGCGGCCAGACGGTTCTGCCGATCGAGCTCGAAGCGCGGGTGGGGGAGTACCTCTCCCTGATCATGACCCTGATCTTCGCCTTCGGGATCAGCTTCCAGCTGCCGGTGCTGCTCACCCTGCTTGCCCGCGTCGGGCTGGTGTCGAGCGAACAGCTCAAGGCGAAGCGGCGCTACGCCATCGTCGTCGCGTTCGTCGTCGGCGCGGTGCTGACGCCGCCCGACATCGTCAGCCAGGTCGGCCTCGCACTGCCGCTGGTGCTGCTCTACGAAGGCTCGATCATCGCCTGCCGCCGCATCGAGCGCACGCGTGCCGCGGCGCAGGCCGAGGACGACGATGCGTCCGGCGACACCGTGCCGCCGCCGCCATGATCGCGGGTGGACGCCCCGGCGCGCCGGGGCTATAACCCGATCGCGATGAGTCTACAAAGGTTGCTTCCATGCTCGACATCCGCCTGATTCGCGAAAATCCCGAACTCCTCGACAAGGCTCTGGCGCGGCGCGGCAAGCCCGCGATGGCCGAGGCGGTGATCGCCCTCGACCGCGAGCGCCGCCAGATGCAGACCGCCTGGCAGGAGATGCAGGCGCGCCGCAACGAGGCCTCGAAGCAGGTCGGCGCGGTGAAGAAGGCGGGCGGCGACGCCCAGGCGCTGATCGACGAGGTCGCCGCGCTCAAGGGCAAGATGGCGGAACTCGAAGAGGCGGAGAAGCAGAAGGGCGCCGATCTCGAACTGCTGCTGCTCGGCATTCCGAACATCCCCGCCGACGACGTGCCCGAGGGCCTCGACGAGGAGAGCAACGTCGAGCACACCCGCATCGGCCATCCGCGCGCCTTCGATTTCGCGCCGCTCGAACACGATGCGATCGGCGACGCCCTCGGCCTGATGTCGTTCGACGATGCGGCCAAGCTTTCGGGCGCGCGCTTCGTCGTGCTCAAGGGCGCGATGGCTCGGCTCGAACGCGCCCTCGGCCAGTTCATGGTCGACCTGCACACCACCGAGCACGGCTACGAGGAAGTTTCGCCGCCGGTTCTGGTGCGCGACAATGCGGTGCGCGGCACCGGCCAGCTGCCGAAGTTCTCTGAGGACCTATTCCGCACCGAGAACGGCTTCTGGCTGATTCCCACCGCCGAGGTGCCGCTCACCAACCTCGTGGCGGAAACCATCCTTGAGGAGAAGGCGCTGCCGAAGCGCTTCACCGCGCTCACCGCGTGCTTCCGCTCCGAGGCCGGCGCGGCGGGCAAGGACACCCGCGGGATGATCCGCCAGCATCAGTTCTACAAGGTCGAGATGGTGTCGATCACCACGCCCGAAGCCTCCGACGACGAGCAGGTGCGGATGCTCGGCTGCGCCGAAGAGGTGCTGCGCCGCCTCGAACTGCCGTACCGCGTCGTCGGCCTGTGCGCGGGCGACATGGGCGCGACCGCGGCGCGCACCTTCGATATCGAGGTCTGGCTGCCCGGCCAGAATCGCTACCGCGAGATTTCGAGCTGCTCGACCTGCGGCGACTACCAGGCGCGCCGCATGAGCGCGCGCTATCGCCCGGCGGGCGAGCCGAAGGGCACGCGCTTCGTCCACACCCTCAACGGTTCGGGCGTGGCGGTGGGCCGCGCGCTCGTCGCGGTGCTCGAAAATTATCAGCAGGCGGACGGCTCGGTGGTAATTCCCGACGTGTTGCGTCCCTACATGGGCGGCATCGAAGTATTGAAGAGGCCCGAATGAGGTTTTCCGCCCCCAAGCCGATCCCGCTCAAGAACGCGCGGATTCTTCTGACCAACGACGACGGCATCCACGCGCCGGGCTTCAAGGTGCTCGAAGCGATCGCGCAGTCGCTCGGCGCGGAGGTCTGGGTGGTCGCGCCCGAGACCGAGCATTCCGGCGCGGGGCATTCGCTCACCCTGCACCAGCCGCTGCGCTGGCGGCAGGTCTCCGAGCGGCGCTTCGCCGTCGAGGGCACGCCGACCGACTGCGTTTTGCTCGCGATCAACAAGTTCATGGCCGACGCGCGGCCGACCCTTCTGCTTTCGGGCGTCAACCGCGGCGCCAACCTCGGCGACGACGTGACCTATTCCGGCACCATCGCCGCGGCGATGGAGGCGACGCTTCTCGGCGTGCCCGCGATCGCGCTGAGCCAGGTGCTGCGCCAGCAGGAGCCGGTGAAGTGGCGCACCGCCGAGGTCCACGCGCCCGAGGTGATCCGCGCGCTGTGCTCGCGCGGCTGGCCGGGCGACGTGCTGATGTCGGTGAACTTCCCCAACGTGCCCGCGCCCTCGGTGGCGGGGACGGTGCTCGCGCCGCAGGGTCACCACAAGGTCGGCGACAACCTCGTCGAGCGCATCGACCCGCGCGGACGGCCCTACATCTGGATCGGCCAGCTCCACGCCGATACCCAGCTGGTCGAGGGCAGCGACATGGAGCGCTGCGACGCGGGCTACATCACCGCGACGCCGCTCACCGTCAACCTCACCCATCACGATACCCTCGAACACCTCGCCGGCATCTTCGATACCGGCACGGTGGCCTGACCCGGACGACGCGATGAACCCGGCGCTGCGCATCCGCTTGCTGATGGAGCTGAGGCGGTCGGGGATCACGGATACGCGGGTCCTCGCGGCGATCGAGAAGGTGCCGCGCGACCTGTTCGTCGCGGAACCTTTCGCCGATCAGGCGTGGGACAACGCGGCGTTGCCGATCGGCTGCGGCCAGACGATCAGCCAGCCGCTCGTCGTCGGCCTGATGACCCAGGCGCTCGAACTCGGCAGCCGCCCCAAGGTGCTCGAAATCGGCACCGGCTCGGGCTACCAGACCGCGGTTCTGGCGCAGCTCTCGCGCCGCGTCTACACCCTCGAACGCCATAAGGCGCTGCTCACCGAGGCGGAGGCGCGCTTCCGCCTGCTGCGCCTCACCAACGTCGTCGCGATGCACGGCGACGGGATGCGCGGCTGGCCGGCGCAGGCGCCGTTCGAGCGCGTCATCATCACCGCCGCGGCGCGCGAGCTGCCGCACGCGATCATCGGCCAGCTCGCCGTCGGCGGCGTGCTGGTGACGCCGCTCGACACCGGCCCCGACCGCCAGGACGTGGTGCGGGTGCGCCGCACCGAGAGCGGCTTCGAGACCGAGACCCTGTTCCCGGTGCGCTTCGTTCCACTCGTTCCCGGCGTGCCGGACGATGCCGGATGACGTTGTCGGCCCCGCAGCGCGACTGTAGAGTGACGGTCATGGGAAAGTCCGTCGCCATCTGGGGGTTGGTTGCGCTGCTCGCGCTTTCGGGGTGTTCAGGCGTGCGCCTCGGCAGCTACGGCGGCGGCGCACCGCGCATCGGTCCGGGCCAGTACGTGGTGCAGAAGGGCGACACCGTCTATGCCATCGCCACCGCCCACGGCGTGCCGATGCGCACGCTGATCGAGCGGAACCACCTCGACCCGCCCTATACCCTGTTCGTCGGCCAGGTGCTTTCGGTGCCGCCGCGCCCGACCCACGTGGTGCGGCGCGGCGAAACGGTCTACCGCATCGCGCAGATGCACAACGTCGACATGAGCGCCCTGGTGCGGGTCAACGGTCTGCAAACGCCCTATACGATCTACATCGGCCAGGCGTTGCAACTTCCCGGCACCACCGAGCCGGGCCTCGATCCGCCGGTGCAGAGCGCGGCGACGCCGCAACCCTCCGCACCCGCCGCGGACGGCGGTTCCGCGCCGCCCGCCGCGCCCGAAACCCGCGTCGCCACCGCGCCGCCGCCCAAGGCCGCGGCGATCCCGACGCCGCCGCCGCGCCAGGGGCGGGGCTTCGAATGGCCGGTGCGCGGCAAGGTGCTCATCCCCTACGGCGCGACGGCCAAGGGGATGCGCAACGACGGCATCAACATTTCCGCCCGTCTCGGCACCTCGATCCGCGCCGCGGAGGCAGGCGTCGTCGCCTATGCCGGTAACGAACTCAAGGGGTTCGGGAACATGCTTCTCCTGAAGCATCAAGGCGGGCTGATCACCACCTACGCCCACGCGGACGAAATCAAGGTGCAGCGCGGCGCGACCGTGCGGCGCGGCCAGATCATCGCCTCGGTCGGGCAGACCGGCTCGGTCACCTCGCCGCAGCTCCACTTCGAGGTGCGGGAAGGCGCGAAGGCGGTCGACCCGATGAAGTACCTCGACTGAGATCCGTCCGTCAGGATTGGTCAAGCCCGGGGATGACGGGCCATCACAGGGCCTCGGCCAAACCTTCCAGAGACGACAGTTCCGGCACCTCGCCGCGCAGGCCGTATTCGTCGGGCTGTTCGGTGCGGTTGATCCACACCGCGCGGTAGCCGAAGGCGCGTCCGCCGGCGATGTCCCAGGCGTTCGAGCTCTGGAAGCTGATCTCCTCGGGCGCGACGTCGTAATGGTCGGTGACGAGGCGGTAGACCTTGGCGTCGGGCTTGTAGATTCCGAGCGGCTCCACCGAGAACAGCGGCATTTCGAGATCGGCGAGACCGGCGGATTCGACCGCCGCGCGCAGCATCTCGGGCGTGCCGTTGGAGAGGATCGCGATCGCGACGCCCCGCGCCTTGAGCGCTTCGAGCACGCCGCGCACCTCGGGGAAGGGGGAGAGGGCGCGGTAGGCGCCGAGCAGGAGCTGCGCGAGATCGGGGCGCTTCGCCAAGCCGTTGGCGCTCAAGGCGAAGTCGAGCGCGTCGACGGTGCAGGCCCAGAAGTCGACGTGGCGGTGCATCAGGCTGCGCACCCAGGTGTATTCGAGCTGCTTGGTGCGCCAGGTCTTCGACACCGCCTCGGCGGCGGGGCCGACCGCGTCGGCATGGCGCGCCGCGGCGGAGTGGACGTCGAACAGGGTTCCATACGCATCGAACACGCAGGCGCGGACCATCTCCACCTCCCAAGCCTTGGTTCCGACTACGGATATCGCCGTTCGCGCGGCGGGTTCAAGGCGCGGTCACTCGAACCTGGGCGGAATCCCCTCGCGGCCGCAGAGGTCGAGGAAGAACTGCCAGGCGACGCGGCCCGAGCGTCCGCCGCGCGTCGTCGCCCATTCGAGCGCCTTCGGGCGGACCTCCTCGAACGGCAGAGCGAGCCCGGTCGCGGCGCAATAGCCGCGCACGATGTCGAGGTAGGTTTCCTGATCCATGTTGTGGAAGCCGATCCACATCCCGAAGCGGTCGGAGAGGGACACCTTCTCCTCCACCGCCTCGCCCTGGTGGATCGCGCCGACGCGCTCGTTCTCGATCATCTGCCGGCTCATCAGGTGGCGGCGGTTCGAGGTGGCGTAGAACAACACGGAGTCGGGCCGGCCTTCGAGGCCGCCGTCGAGCACCGACTTCAGCGATTTGTAGCTCTCGTCCTGGTTCTCGAAGGAGAGATCGTCGCAGAACAGCAGGAAGCGCCGCTCGCTCTGCGCGAGGTGGCGGAGGAGGCGGGAGAGGGACGGGATGTCCTCGCGCTGGATCTCGATCATCGCCATGCGCGCGCCGCTCAGCGCGTTGGCCTCGGCGTGCACCGCCTTGACCAGCGAGGATTTGCCGGTGCCGCGCGCGCCCCACAGCAGCGCGTTGTTGGCGGGCAGCCCCTTGGCGAAGCGCAGGGTGTTTTCGAGGAGCTTGGCCTTCTGCGGTTCGATGCCCTTCAGCAGGCCGATCGGCAGGCGGTTGACGCGGCGCACCGGCATCAGTGCGTCCGGCGCGGTCTGCCAGACGAAGGCGTCGGCGTCGTCGGGGATCGTCACCGGCGGCGCGGGTGGGTCGCGGCGTTCGAGCGCGTCGGCGATGCGGCTCAGGGTTGCGAGGACTTGCGCCAGTTCGGTCATCGGCTTAGCTCCTTTGCGCGCGGTGCGTTACTGCGCGCGACTGCGACGGCCCGAGACAATCACAAATCGAACATCGGTTAAACATTGAATCTCGGGCCCCGATGGTTATAGTCCGTCGAATCGTATGCGCCAGGCGTGGCGCGACGCACCAACGACGTTGCCCCGCGACCGGAGGGTCCCGGCGACTGGGGCGCCCGAGAGGAGCTTTGGATACATGCTGATTTCGCCCGCCTTCGCCCAGACCGCAGGAGCCCCCGGCTTCGGCTTCGAGCAGATGCTGCCGCTCGTTCTCGTCTTCGGCATCTTCTACTTCCTGCTGATCCGTCCGCAGCAGAAGCGCGCCAAGGAACACAAGGCGATGCTTTCCGGCATCAAGCGCGGCGACCGCATCGTCACCGGCGGCGGCATCGTCGGCACCGTCACCAAGACCCTCGACAACGAGCTGACCGTCGAGATCGCCGAGAACCTGCGCGTCAAGGTGACCCGCGAGACCGTGCTCGGCATCTACAAGGAGCAGGCCGCTTCCGCCGAGAAGGCCGAAGCCAAGGCCGAAGGCGCCGAGGGCGCCGCCGAAGGCGAGAAGCCGGCCTCCGGCTCGAAGCTGCGCCGCCTGCTCGGCGGCAAGTAAGCCCGATACTGCCAAGCCCGCGCCCGGTCATCCGGGCGCGAAGGCTTTTCACGTCCGCCCGAAGGTCTCCCGATGCTGTATTTTCAGAAGTGGAAGCTCGCCCTGATCGCGCTCGTGGTCGCGGCGGGTATGGTGTTTGCCGCGCCCAACCTGATCGGGCGCGACACGTCGGACAAGCTGCCGTCGTGGCTGCAACCCTTGAGCCTCGGCCTCGATCTTCAAGGCGGTTCGCATCTTCTGCTTGAGCTCAACACCGCCGAGCTGATGCACGACAAGCTCGAAGGCGTGCTCGACGTCGCGCGCAGCGCGCTGCGCTCCGAGAAGCTGCGCTACACCGGCCTCGGGGTGAAGGACGGCGCGGTGGTCGCCAGCATCCTCGGCGAAGCCGCCGACCGCGAGCAGGCGCGCAAGGTTCTGCGCAACGCGGTGCCGAACGCCGACGTGACGATGGACGAGAACGGCGCGGTCCGCCTCTCCTACGGCGAGAAGGCGCGCAAGGACATGCTCGAAGGGGCGGTCTCGACCACCCTCGAAATCATCCGCAAGCGCATCGACGAACTCGGCACCCGCGAGCCCTCGATCCAGCGCCAGGGCGACAACCGTATCGTCGTGCAGTTGCCCGGCGTCTCCGATCCGAAGCGCGCCCGCGAGGTGATCGGCAAGACCGCGCGCATGACCTTCCACCTCCTCGACACCGACACCACGGTCGAGGACGCGATGCGCGGCCGCGTGCCGCCGGGCTCGATGCTCCTCGAGGGCCTGAACCCGCGTCCCGACGGCCAGAAGCAGTATTACGTGGTGCGCAAGAAGGTCGAGGTCGCGGGCGAACACCTCGTCGACGCGCAGCCCTCGTTCGACCAGGGCGCGCCGGTGGTGTCGTTCCGTTTCGACGCGCTCGGCGGCCGTATCTTCGGCAAGGTCACGCAGGAGAACGTCGGCCACAACCTCGCGATCGTGCTCGACAACAAGGTGGTGAGCGCGCCGAACATCCGCGGCCCGATCCTTCAGGGCAGCGGCGTGATCACCGGCGGCTTCACCGTGCAGGAGGCCAACGACCTCGCGCTGGTGCTGCGCTCCGGCGCGCTGCCGACCTCGATCACCTTCCTTGAGGAACGTTCGGTCGGCCCGAGCCTCGGCGCCGATTCGATCCGCGCCGGCACCGTCGCCAGCCTCTT
>QKGW01000486.1 GCA_003250275.1 Alphaproteobacteria bacterium | reverse complement strand
CGGCGGGCACTTTCCCGACCGTGATCGGCGATCTTTCCTTCGACGCCAAGGGTGACCTGAAGGTCCCGGCGTTCGTCGTCTACCAGTGGAAGGACGGCAAGTACGCTGCGGTGAAGTAAGCCGGAGCTCGGGAGCACGAACACGGAAAAGGCCGGGGATCACCCCGGCCTTTTGCGTTGTGCGAAAGCCTTCGTTCCGTCACCCCCGGGCTCGTCCCGGGGGTCCGCGTCTTGCCGGGGGAACCCCCCAGGCGTGGATGGCCGGGACGAGCCCGGCCATGACCATCGTGGGCGGAAAGCGGGGTTCTTCCGGGCGGTCTCCCCGGGTCCGCTACCCCGCGAGAAGCTCGCAGAAGCGCGTCATGTCGACGTTGCCGCCGGAGAGGATGATGCCGACGCGCTTGCCCGCGAGCGCGGGCGCGATCTGCTTCGCGGCGGCGAAGCCGAGGCAGCCGGTCGGCTCGACGACGATCTTCATCCGCGTCGCGAAGAAGCCCATCGCCTCGATCAGTTCGGCGTCGGTGGCGGTGCGGATTTCCGCGAGATTGTACTTCATGATCGTGTAGGTGAGGTCGCCGATGTGCTGGGTCTGCGCACCGTCGGCGATCGTCTTGGGGGTGTCGATGTGGACGATCCGGCCCTCGGCGAGCGAGCGCTGCGCGTCGTTGCCCGCCGCGGGCTCGACGCCGATTACCTTGCAATCGGGGCAGAGCGCCTTGGCCGAGAGCGCGGTGCCGGAGATCAGCCCGCCGCCGCCGACCGGCGCGAAGACGTAGTCGAGCGGCCCGACCTCCTCGATCAGCTCCTTCGCCGCGGTGCCCTGGCCGGCGATCACGTCGGGGTGGTTGTAGGGCGGAATGATGGTGAGGCCGCGCTCGGCGGAGAGCTTCGCTCCGATCGCCTCGCGATCCTCGCTGTAGCGGTCGTAGGAGACCACTTCGGCGCCGTAGCCCTTGGTCGCCGCGACCTTCGCCGCCGGGGCGTCGTGCGGCATCACGATCACCGCGGGAACGCCGAGGATCTTCGCCGCGAGCGCCACCGCCTGGGCGTGGTTGCCCGAGGAGTAGGCGACGACGCCGGTCTTTTTCTGCTCGGGGGTGAACTTCGCCACCGAGTTGTAGCCGCCGCGGAACTTGAACGCGCCCATGCGCTGGAAGTTCTCGGCCTTGAAGAAGAGCTTGCAGCCCAAGGCCTGGTCGGCGGTGGTGGAGGTGAGGACGGGGGTCTTGTGGGCGACGCCGGCAATGCGCGCCGCCGCCGCTTCGACGTCGGCGTAGGTGGGGAGGGAGGTCATCGGAAACTCGTGCTGTTTGAAGAAGCTAGGGTTGGAAGCTTTGCACAAGCGAGCCGGCGATCAAGTACCAGCCGTCGATCAGCACGAAAAAGATCAGCTTGAACGGCAGCGCCAGCATCACCGGCGGCAGCATCATCATGCCCATCGACATCAGCACCGAGGCGACCACCATGTCGATGATGATGAACGGCAGGTAGAGGAGAAAGCCGATCTCGAAGGCGCGGCGCAACTCGGAGATCATGAACGCGGGGATCAGCGCCTGATAGGGCAGGGCGTCGGGCGCGGTGCCCTCGGGAACGCGCGCCATGTCGACGAAGAGGCTGAGATCGCGCTCGTTGACGTTGTTCATCATGAAGTCGTGGAACGGCTTGGCGGCGCGTTCGAGCGCCTCGCCCTCGTTGATCTGTTCCTCGATCAGCGGGTTCACGCCCTCGTTCCACGAGCGCTCGAAGGTCGGCGCCATGACGAAGAAGGTGAGGAACATCGCGAGCGAGAGGATCACCATGTTCGGCGGCGTGGTGTTGGTGCCGATCGCCTGACGCAGCATCGACAGCACCACCGCGATGCGGGTGAACGACGTCACCATCAGGAGGATGCCGGGCGCGAGCGAGAGCACGGTGATCAGCAGGAAGAGCTGGATCACCCGCGCCGCGGTGCTGCCGCCGCCGGCCTGACCGCCGAGGTCGATGTTGACCGACTGCGCCATCGCCGCCTCGGGCGCGGCGAGGAGGATGGCAAACAGGCCGAGCCAGAACAGCTTGCGGATCATCGGGCGTCCTCGTCCTCTTCCGGTGCGCGCAGCACCGGGGCCTCGCGGTCGAGCACGTCGCGGAAGCGCGGCTGCGGCTCCGCCGGTTCCGCCGCGGCGGGCGGAACGATGCCGGTCTCGACCACCGCGGTGTGGTTCGCGCCGATCACCAGCAGGTGCTCGACGCCGTCGCGCGACACCAGCACCAGCTTGTGGTGCGGGTCGAGCGGCCGCGCCTCGATCACCGCAAGGCGGCGGGAGCGCTGCGCGGCGCGGGCGAGGCCGCCGCCGCCGGTGCGCTTGAGCACCCATCCGGCGAGCAGGATCAGGCCGATCACCAGGCCGAGGACGGCGATCAGCCGTCCGATCATCACCCCATCGATCATCGAGTCCGCGTTCACGGTGCGTCGGTCTCCGGTTGCGGCGGGAGGGCATCCCGCGCGAGTTCGAGAACGTGTGTCACGTCGGCGATCTCGGCGTCAAGGCGTTCGAGGGCGGCGCGGGCGCGGGGGCGCTCGCCCGCGTCGACGCGCTGGGCGAGATCGCAGAGCGCGGCGACCTCGGCGTCGGCGTTCGCGAGGTCGTGGACCACGCCGCGGTCGAGCGCGGCGCGCGCGTCCTCGATGCGGCGGACGAGGGCGCCGGTGCGGACGAGAAGATCGTCGAGCGCGGCGCTCATGACCCGAGGTCTCCCGGCCAGCGGCCGTTGGCGCGGTAGACGTAGGCGAGAATCTCGGCGACCGCGGCGAAGGCTTCGAGGGGAATTTCGGTGTCGACGTCGACGGAGGCGAGAATCTCCGCGAGGTCGGCGTCCTCGCGCACCCGCACGCCGTTGGCGAAGGCGAGCGCGAGGATCTGTTCGGCCATCGCGCCGTGCCCCGAGGCCACCACCTTGGGCGGCGCGGGGGAGCCGTCGTAGGCGAGCGCTACCGCCACCGCACGGGGCTTGTCGTCGTCGTTCTCGGCCATCGCGTTCCTCCTCACGCGCGGGAAGTCTACCCGCGCGCGGCTGAACAATCCCTTAACCGGAGGGTTTACCGATTGTTAAAGCCGGAGCGCGATACTGTGCGCGAACCGAAACCCGCGCGTGCGCGCCGGAGCGAAGCCATGGATCTGCAGAAACTCACCTTTTTCCAGATTGCGCAGGAGCGCATGGACTGGCTCGCCCAGCGCCAGAAGGTGGTGTCCGAGAACCTCGCCAACGCCAACACGCCCGGCTATCAGGCCAAGGATCTCAAGCAGCTCGACTTCAAGAGCGAGCTTTCGCGCAGCCTCGCGCGCGAAACCCAGTCGATTCCCGCGACCCGCACCGACCCGGCGCACCTCACCGGCTCGCTGCCGCAGGCCGGTCCCTACCGCACCGAGACCGTCCGCCGTCCGTTCGAGTACACCCTCGACAAGAACGGCGTCGACGTCGAGGAGCAGATGGAGAAGGCCGCCAACAACCGCTCCCAGTACGAGCTCGCCTCGAACCTGGTGCTCAAGAACCTCGCGATGATCCGCGCCGCCCTCGGGCGCAGCGGGTCGTAAGTAGGAGGACCGGATGGACGATCTTCAGGTCAGCACGCGAATCGCCACCTCGGGGATGAAGGCTCAGGCGACGCGCCTGCGCGTGGTCTCGGAGAACATCGCCAACGCCGATTCGGTCGGCACCAAGCCGGGCGAGGCGCCCTACCGCCGCAAGACCCTGTCGTTCAAGGAGCAGGTCGACAAGGCGACCGGTGCGGAGTTGGTCAAGGTCAAGAAGATCGGCGTCGACCGCTCCGACTTCGAGATGCGCTACGACCCCAACCATCCGGCGGCCGACGCCAACGGCTACGTCAAGCTGCCGAACGTCAACCCGCTGATCGAGATGATGGACATGAAGGAGGCGCAGCGTGGCTACGAGGCGAACCTCAACGCGATGCAGATCAGCCGCCAGATGATCTCGAAAACCGTCGACATGCTGAAGTGACGAGGCCCCGATGACGATCCCGATCAATTCCGCCGTCAACGCCTACCGCAACGCCGCGGGCGGCTTCGCGCAGAGCGTCGGCGAAACCCGCGACGGCCTCTCCGCCCAGGCGGCGGCGGTGCAGCCGGGCCAGAGCTTCACCGACATGGTGAAGGACAACCTCAATCAGGCGATTGACGCAGGCAAGGAAAGCGAGAAGATGAGCCTCCTCGCGCTCCAGGGCAAAGCCGACCTGCGCGAGGTGGTGAACGCCGTCGCCAACGCCGAAACCGCGTTGCAGACGGTGGTGGCGGTGCGCGACAAGGTCCTGAGCGCGTACCAGGACATCCTCAAAATGTCGATCTGAGGATCGGCGGCGGGAGTCGCTGATGAACGAAGCCCAGGTTCTGGAAGTCGCACGCGAAGCCGTGTGGACGCTGGTGATCGTCGCCGCGCCGGTGCTGCTCGTCGGCATGGCGATCGGCCTCACGATTTCGCTGTTCCAGACTCTCACCCAGATCCAGGAAATGACGCTCACCTTCGTGCCGAAGCTGCTCATCGTGTTCGGCTCGCTGATCTTGCTGCTGCCGTTCATGTTCCACGAGATCCAGGCATTCGCGCAGCATCTGTTCGATCTGATCGTCGCGCCGCGGTAAGCCGATGCTGGAGCAGCTCCTCGCGCTCGACCTCTACCATCTCGCGCTGGTGTTCGCGCGCATGAGCGGCGCGTTCATCGCGCTGCCGGGGTTCGGCGCGAACTACGTGCCGGTGCGCGTGCGGGTGTTCATCGCGCTCGGGGTGAGCATGGCGATGCTGCCGCTCGTCGTCGACATCCTGCCGCCGCTGCCCGCCACCGCGGGCGGCCTCGTACGCCTGCTCGTGCTCGAAATCACCGTCGGCGCGTTCATCGGGCTGATCGCCCAGGCGCTGCTCGCGGCGCTGCACTTCGCCGGTGCGGCGATCGGCTTCACCTCGGGCCTCGCCAACGCGATGGTGTTCGACCCGATCACCGAGAGCCAGGGCGCGATCGTCACCGGGTTCCTCAACCTCGTCGCTACCGTCACGATCTTCGTCACCGGCACGCACATCCTGATGCTTCAGGCGGTGGGCGAGAGCTTCACCCTGTTCCCCTCCGGCGCGCCGCTGCCGGTCGGCGACATGGCCGATTACCTCGCGCGCGTGCTCGGCCAGAGCTTCCTCATCGGCTTGCGCCTCGCCTCGCCGTTCATCGTGTTCTCGCTGGTGTTCCAGACCTCGATGGGCGTGACCGCGCGCCTGATGCCGCAGATGAACGTGTTCTTCGTTGCCCTGCCGGCGCAGATCCTGCTCGCGCTCGCGCTGCTGATGCTGGTGCTGCCGGCGATCATCCTGTGGGCGATGAACCATTTCGAGAACGGCCTGCGCGCGTTCATCGCGGGCGGCTAGGGAAGGGCTCCGATGTCGGAAGAAGACGACGCCTCCAAAACAGAGGAACCCACGGGAAAACGCCTGGAGAAGGCGCGTGAGGAGGGTAACGTCCCGATTTCGCAGGAGATCAAGAGTCTCCTGATGCTGATCGGCGGCCTCACCGCGCTCGGCATGTTCGCGCCCAAGGTGTCGCGCGACATCTCCGCCGCGCTCAGACCCTACCTCGCCCATCCCCACGACATGCCCACCGACTTCGAGGGCCTGCGCGCGATGATTTCCGGCACCCTCGCCGACATTGCGCTCGCGCTGCTGTTCCCGGTCTCGATCCTCATCGGCCTCGCGGTGTTCTCGGTGCTCGGCCAGGTCGGCTTCGTCTATTCGCCCAAGCGCGCCGCGCCGTCGCTCAGCAAGCTCAATCTGGTCAAGGGCCTGCAGCAATTCGTCTCGCCCAAGCGGCTGATCGAGCTGTTGAAGAGCCTCGCCAAGCTCGCCCTGATCGGCAGCGCGCTCTGGGTCGTGGTGTGGCCGCGCCTCGACTGGATCCTCCAACTGCCGGGGATGGATACCGAGGCGATGCTGCTCAAGACGCGGATGATCGTGCTCCTCCTCGTCGCCACGATCATCGGCGTGATGCTCGCGGTGGCCGCCGCCGATACGTTCTGGGTGCGCTTCCAGAACTACAAGAAGCTCAAGATGACCAAGCAGGAGGTCAAGGACGAGCACAAGCAGGCGGAAGGCGACCCGCAGGTGAAGTCGCGCATCCGCGCGATCCGCATGGAGCGCCTGCGCAAGCGGATGATGGCGGCGGTGCCGAGCGCCGACGTGGTGATCACCAACCCGACCCACTTCGCCGTCGCGCTCAGCTACAAGATGGGCGAGATGGCCGCGCCCAAGGTGGTCGCCAAGGGCGCCGACCTGATCGCCAAGAAGATCCGCGAGATCGCCGAGGAGCACGAGGTGCCGCTGGTCGAGAACCCGCCGCTCGCGCGCGCGCTCTACGCCTCGGTCGAGGTCGACCAATTCATTCCGCAGGAGCATTACAAGCCGGTCGCGGAAGTCATCAGTTACGTCATGCGGCTCAAGAAAAAAACGCGCTGACACGGCGCGTTCCGCCTGACACACTCGCGGGCGGACGAACCGGAGAAACCGCTCGATGATCAAGGGATTCAGCACCTGGGGGGCGCTTGTCGTGCTGCTCGGCTTCGGCCTCGTGCTGGGTGGCGCGACCCAGGCCGGGGTGGCCGCGTGGGTGATGGCGGGCGGCGCGGGGCTCGGGCTGATCGGCGCGTTCCTAGTGTTGCGCGAGGCGGGTCAGTGGCAGGAGACGATCGCCCGTGCCGAGGCGTTCGACGCCGCCTTCGCGCGCGACCGCCGCAGCCTCCGCATCGTCGACGCGCAGGGGCGGACGCTTGCCGCCAACCGCGAGGGGCGGCGCTTCTGGGGCAAGGCCGATCCCCTCGCGGTGCTCGCCGCCCGGCTCTACGACAGCGATTCCGATCACGAGGCGTTCGAACGCCTCGACGCCGCCTATCAGGCCGGGCTCGACGCGGTGCAGGAACTCGGGCTGGTCGCCGCGGGCGACCGCTCCGGCCGCGATTGGGTGCGCGTCGAGATCCGCGGCCTCGACAAGCCGAAGGGCGCGCGCCTGCTCATCGCCGCCGACGTCTCCGCCCGCCGCGCGGTCGAGAACGTGCTCAAGGGCGAGCGCGAATACCTCGGCGACTTCCTCGATTTCCTCCCCGTCGGCGTCTACGCCCTCGATTCCGAGCAGACCTTCCGCTACGTCAACCGCACCTTCGCGGAATGGCTCGGCGCAACCCCCGACAAGCTCCTCGGCCAGCCGCTCGCGGCGGTGCTCGCCGACGGTTCCACCCGCCCCGAGATCGACGGTGCGTGGCGCGGCCTCGTGCGCCTGCGCGGCGCGCGCGGCGGCGCGTTCACCGCGCTCCTCACCCACACCCTTTACGAAGACAACGGCGAAACCCTGACCCGCGCCGCGCTGGTGCGCGACATCGACGCCGACGGCGGCGAGGCCGGGGTGGCGGGGGCGAGCGCGCTCGCCCGCCGGGTGTTCGACGAATCGCCGGTCGGCATCGCGGTGGTCGACGTCGGCGGTCTGCCGTATCCGATGCTCGCCGAGGCCAACGACACCCTCGCCGGGATGCTCGGACGGGTGCGCGACGACCTCATCGGCCTGCCGCTCGAGGAGATCGTCGACCCGAAGATGCGCGCCGAGCTCGCCCAGGTGTTCCGCCGCGCCGCCGCCGGGGTGCCGGTGGCGCCGATGGAGGTGCGGCTCGACAGCGCGCGCGACGTCACCGCGATGCTCCACATCCGCCCGCTGCCCGCCGACGACGCCGAGGACGGCGAGACCCCGGCGCGCCAGCTCATCCATGTGATCGACACCACCGACCGCCGCGTGCTCCAGATGCAGACCGCGCAGGCGCAGAAGATGCAGGCGATGGGCCAGCTCGCGGGCGGCGTCGCGCACGACTTCAACAACCTCCTCACCGCGATGATCGGCTTCTGCGATCTCCTGTTGCAGCGCCACGGGCCCGGCTCCGCGTCGTTCACCGACATCATGCAGATCAAGCAGAACGCCAACCGCGCCGCCAACCTGGTGCGCCAGCTCCTCGCGTTCTCGCGCCGCCAGCCGCTGCTGCCGCGCTTCGTGCGCGTGCCCGACGCGCTCGCCGAGCTTTCGCACCTGCTGCGCCGCCTGCTCGGCGAGACCATCGCGCTCGAACTCCTGCACGGGCGCGACGTCGGCTACGTGCGCGTCGACCCCGGCCAGTTCGATCAGGTGATCATCAACCTCGCGGTCAACGCGCGCGACGCGATGGTCGGCGGCGGCACGCTGACCATCCGCACCGGCGCGATCAACCTCTCCGAACCGCTCAAGGTCGGCACCGAAACCGTGGTGCCCGGGCATTACGTCACCATCGAGGTCGCGGACACCGGCACCGGCATCCCCAAGGACGATCTCTCGCGCATCTTCGAGCCGTTCTTCACCACCAAGGCGGGGACGGCGGCGGCGGGCACCGGCCTCGGGCTCTCGACGGTGTACGGCATCGTGCGCCAGACCGAGGGTACGGTGACGGTGGAGAGCCGCCCCGGCGAGGGCGCGACCTTCACCATCTACCTGCCGCGCTTCGACGACGCCCAGGTGCGCGCCCGCGCCGGCGCGCCCGCGGGCGCGGCGCAGGAACACGCGCCCGCCCTCGAAAAGGCGCGGCCGTTCCCGCTGCCCGAGGGCAAGGTGGTGCTGATCGTCGAGGACGAGGACGCGGTGCGGGTGTTCGGCGCCCGCGCGCTCAAGGCCAAGGGCTACTCGGTGCTCGAAGCCTCGGACGGCGAGCAGGCGATCGCGATCCTCGCCGATCACCCGGAGGTCGACGTGCTGGTCTCCGACATGGTGATGCCGGGGATGGACGGCGCGACCCTCGCGCGGCTGGTGCGCCAGACCTACCCGGCGATCCGCGTCGTCCTGATGTCCGGCTACTCCGAGGACATCGCTTCCGACGACCTCGCGGATTCCCCCGATATCCTCTTCCTCGCCAAGCCGTTCAATCTCGACGCCCTCGCCGCGAAGGTCGCGGAAGCCCTCGAAGTCCGCGAATCCTGAGCAATGTTCTCGTGATGTTCTTTGTTGTGGACATCGGGAACAAACCATGACCAAATGAGCCTCGGGGTTCACGCCCGGAGTTATTCGTGGGATAAACGAGGCTCGCCATGACGCAAACCGTTCTTCGCCTGGTGGATAAGGAAACCATGGACAAACAAAAGGCTCTCGAAGCCGCGGTGTCGCAGATCGAGAAGAGCTTCGGCAAAGGCTCGATCATGCGCCTCGGCCAGCATGAAAACGCCGTCGACATCGAGGCGATCTCCACCGGCTCGCTCGGGCTCGACCTCGCGCTCGGCATCGGCGGCCTGCCGCGCGGCCGCATCGTCGAGATCTACGGGCCGGAAAGCTCCGGCAAGACCACACTCGCGCTCCACGTCGTCGCCGAGGCGCAGAAGCGCGGCGGCACCTGCGCCTTCGTCGACGCCGAACACGCGCTCGACCCGTCCTACGCCCGCAAGCTCGGCGTCAATCTCGACGAACTCCTGATTTCCCAGCCCGACGCGGGCGAGCAGGCGCTCGAAATCACCGACACCCTGGTGCGCTCGGGCGCGGTCGACGTTCTCGTCGTCGACTCCGTCGCCGCGCTCACCCCGCGCGCCGAACTCGAAGGCGAGATGGGCGACAGCCACGTCGGCCTCCAGGCGCGCCTGATGAGCCAGGCGCTGCGCAAGCTCACCGGCTCGGTGTCGCGCTCCAACACCCTCGTCATCTTCATCAACCAGATCCGCATGAAGATCGGCGTGATGTTCGGCAACCCGGAGACCACCACCGGCGGCAACGCGCTCAAGTTCTACGCCTCGGTGCGCCTCGACATCCGCCGTGTCGGCCAGGTCAAGGTCAAGGACGAGGTGGTCGGCAACCAGACCCGCGTACGCGTGGTCAAGAACAAGGTCGCGCCGCCGTTCAAGACCGTCGAGTTCGACATCGACTACGGGATCGGCATCTCCAAGACCGGCGAACTCCTCGACCTCGGCGTCCAGGGCGGGCTGATCGAGAAGTCGGGCTCGTGGTTCTCCTACAAGGACCAGCGCATCGGCCAGGGCCGCGACAACGCCAAGTCCTTCCTCAAGGACAACCCGGAGATCGCCAACGAGGTGGAAACCGCGATCCGCGCCAACGCCGGTCTGATCGCCGAGACGATGCTGGTGGACATGACCGAACCCGCCGACGAGTGAGTTCGTCCGAGATCGCGATGCGAACGCCCCCGGCCCCGGGGGCGTTTTCGTTTCCCGCTCCCGCTTTCCGTCATGCCCGGGCTCGTTCCGGGCTGAATCCTTGGGTCGAGCCCGAGGATGACGAAGCGGGAACGGCGGGCGCGGGGAGGCGCGAAACCCGGTCGAACGGCTTTTGACTTCCCGCCAAGCGCGCTATACATAAACCTTTCCTCCGGCGGACGTGGGGCGATCCTGCGTGCGCGGTCGTTTCCCATTGCCGAGGCGGTGATACCTCCATGACTACCACCAACGATATCCGCTCCACCTTTCTGAACTTCTACAAGGACCGTGGGCATCAGGTCGTCGAATCCTCGCCGCTGGTGCCGCGCAACGATCCGACGCTGCTGTTCACCAACGCCGGCATGGTCCAGTTCAAGAACGTCTTCACCGGAGCGGAGACGCGCCCCTACCACCGCGCCGTCACCTCGCAGAAGTGCGTGCGCGCGGGCGGCAAGCACAACGACCTCGACAACGTCGGCTACACCGCGCGCCACCACACCTTCTTCGAGATGCTCGGCAACTTCTCGTTCGGCGACTACTTCAAGGCCGACGCGATCGACTTCGCCTGGACGCTGATCACCAAGGACTTCGGCCTCCCCGCCGACCGCCTGCTCGCCACCGTCTACTCCGAGGACGACGAGGCCTACGACCTCTGGCGCAAGGTCGCCGGTCTGCCCGCCGACCGGATCATCCGCATCCCGACCTCCGATAATTTCTGGTCGATGGGCGACACCGGCCCGTGCGGCCCGTGCTCGGAAATCTTCTTCGACCACGGCGACAAGATCCCCGGCGGCCCGCCCGGCAGCCCCGACGAGGACGGCGACCGCTTCATCGAGATCTGGAATCTCGTGTTCATGCAGTACGAGCAGTA
>QKGW01000317.1 GCA_003250275.1 Alphaproteobacteria bacterium | reverse complement strand
GCCGACCCCGAGGACCTGATGCGCTACCTCACCACGATCGTGCAGGGGATGGCGATCCAGGCCTCGACCGGCGCGTCGATCGACGATCTCCGCCGCGTCGCCGCGACCGCGCTCAAGGCGTGGCCGGCCAAACGCCCGGCGGAACCCGGCTGATCCGGCCGCGCAGGTTGAGATATTTCCAAAAAATTCCCCCGCGCGGGTTTTCGCGTGGGATCGCGGCCCCATCTGAGACTGGTCAACCCCACCGCGCCTTTGCGCCGCCGCATCCGGGCGTTCCGCACGCCATCATCGAATCGATGCCCCGTTCCGAGGGTTGACGGACTGCCGCCGGTGCGCGGCGAAACGATCGAGACCGATGACGACGAAACACTCAAGCCTTGCCTGGGGCCTCTTGGGCGCGCTCGCGCCCCTGCTTGCGGGCTGCGACGCGGCGCTGATCGACCCGAAGGGCGATATCGGCGTGCAGGAGCGATCCCTGATCGTCTCGGCGATCCTGTGGATGCTGGTGGTGGTGATTCCGGTGTTCGCGATGACCGCGCTGTTCGTCTGGCGCTATCGCGCCTCCAACCCGCGCGCCCGCTACGAGCCCGGCTGGCACAAGGACTTCCGCATCGAAGCGGCGGTGTGGGGCGTGCCCGCGGTGATCGTCGTCGCGCTCGGCATCGCCACTTGGCAATCCACCCACGAGCTAGATCCTTCCCGCCCGATCGCCGCCGACGCGCCGCCGATCGAGATCCAGGTGGTCGCCCTCGACTGGAAGTGGCTGTTCATCTACCCCAAGGAAAACGTCGCCTCGGTCAACGAGCTGGCATTCCCGGTCGGGGTGCCGGTGTCGTTCAGCGTCACCTCCGGCTCGGTGATGAACGCCTTCTTCATCCCCCGGCTCGGCAGCCAGATCTACGCGATGAGCGGGATGCGCACGCGCCTGCACCTGATCGCCGACGCGCCCGGCGTCTATCCGGGGATGTCGTCGCAATACAGCGGGCGCGGCTTCTCGCACATGCGCTTCAAGGCGCGCGTCGGCAGCCGGGCCGACTTCGACGCCTGGATCGCCCATGCTCGGGCCGCGCCCGCGGCGCTCGACGCCGGAAGCTTCGCGGCCCTCGCCGCGCCCTCGGAGGATCACCCGGTCGCCTACTACCGCGCGGTGACGCCCGGCTTCTTCGAGACCCTGATCGACGAGTTCCGCGGCGCGCCGCACTGACCGGCTCGGGAGGAGGCCAGAAATGTTCGGAAAACTCACCCTTGCGGCGATCCCCTTCGACCAGCCGATCATCATGCTCGCCGCGGCGGGCATCGCCCTCGGCGGTCTCGCGGTGGCGGGTTTGGTCACCTGGCAGGGGCGCTGGCGGTGGCTGTGGACCGAGTACGTCACCTCGGTCGACCACAAGAAGATCGGCATCATGTACACCGTCCTCGGGCTGGTGATGCTGCTGCGCGGCTTCTCCGACGCGGTGATGATGCGCGCCCAGCAGGCGATCGCGGTGGGCGACGATCCGGGCTACCTGCCGCCGCACCACTACGACCAGATCTTCACCGCGCACGGCGTGATCATGATCTTCTTCGTCGCGATGCCGCTGCTCGTCGGGCTGATGAACATCGTCGTGCCGTTGCAGATCGGCGCGCGCGACGTCGCCTATCCGTTCCTCAATTCGATGAGCTTCTGGCTCACCGCGTCGGGCGCGCTGCTGGTCAACCTGTCGCTGGTGGTGGGCGAGTTCGCCAAGACCGGCTGGTCGGCCTATCCGCCGCTTTCGGAGCTCGCCTACAGCCCCGACGTCGGCGTCGACTACTACATCTGGGCGTTGCAGATCTCCGGCCTCGGCACCTTGCTCACCGGCGTCAATTTCTTCGTCACCATCCTGCGGATGCGCGCGCCGGGGATGAACTACATGAAGATGCCGATGTTCACCTGGACCGCGCTCTGCACCAACGTGCTGATCGTCGCGGCCTTCCCGATCCTCACCGTCACCCTCGGGCTGCTCAGCCTCGACCGCTACCTCGGGATGCACTTCTTCACCGCCGACGGCGGCGGCGTGCAGATGATGTACACCAACCTGTTCTGGGCGTGGGGCCACCCCGAGGTCTACATCCTCGTGCTGCCCGCCTTCGGGGTGTTCTCCGAGGTGTCCTCGACGTTCTCGCACAAGCGCCTGTTCGGCTACCGCTTCATGGTCTGGGCGCTGATCGCGATCACCGTGCTGTCGTTCGTGGTCTGGCTGCACCACTTCTTCACCATGGGCGCGGGCGCGAACGTCAACGCCTTCTTCGGCGTCGCGACGATGGTGATCGCGGTGCCCACCGGGGTGAAGGTGTTCAACTGGCTGTTCACCATGTATCGCGGCCGCATCGTGTTTTCGCCGGCGATGCTGTGGACGATCGGCTTCATCGTCACCTTCACCGTGGGCGGCGCGACCGGCGTGCTGATGGCGATGCCGGGGGCCGATTTCGTCCTCCACAACTCGCTGTTCCTGATCGCGCACTTCCACAACGTGCTGATCGGCGGCGCGCTGTTCGGCTACTTCGCCGGGGTCAACTACTGGTTCCCCAAGGCGTTCGGCTTCACCCTCGACGAACGCCTCGGCAAGGTGTCGTTCTGGTGCTGGCTGGTGGGGTTCTACGTCGCCTTCATGCCGCTCTACGCGCTCGGGATGATGGGCATGACCCGCCGCCTCAACCGCTACGACGACCCGGCGTGGCAGCCGTTCCTGATCGCCGCGGCGGTCGGCACCGCGATCATCGCGCTCGGCATCCTCTTCACCATTCTCCAGTTCGTCGT
>QKGW01000185.1 GCA_003250275.1 Alphaproteobacteria bacterium | reverse complement strand
GTCTGCTCGGCGGCGACGAACGCCTCGCGGTCGCCGGCGGCGAGCGCGGCGATCACCGGCTGCGCGGGATCGTAGGTCTGCATCATCACCGTGCCGCGCAATTCGCCGCGCCCGGCGCGTCCGGCGACCTGATGCAGCAATTGGAAGGTGCGTTCGGCGGCGCGCAGGTCGCCGCCCGCGAGACCGACGTCCGAATCGATCACCCCGACAAGAGTAAGGCCGGGGAAGTGATGGCCCTTCGCCACCATCTGGGTGCCGATCACCACGTCGATCTCGCGCGCGGTGATGCTGTCGAGCGCGGCCTTGGCCTCGGCGGGCCCGGCAAGGAGATCGGATGCGAGCACCAGCTGCCGCGCCTCGGGGAAACGCCGCGTCACCTCTCCTCGGCGATACGCTCGACCCCCGGCCCGCAGGCGACGAAGCTCTCCTCCGCACCGCACGACGGGCAGGTCTCGGGCAACGGCGTGGCGTAGCCGCAGTGATGGCACTGCAGGCGCGAGCCGCGGCGGTCGCGGTGCTCGACCAGCCACGCGGTGCAGTGCGGGCACTGCAGCCGATGACCGCAGGCGCGGCACAAGGTCAGCGGCGCGTAGCCGCGACGGTTCAGGTAGAGCAGCGACTGCTCGCCCTTCTCCAGGGTTTCCGCCATCGCCGCGACGAGCGGCGGCGCGAGCCAGTTGCGCCCGCCGGGCAGCGGCTCGGGCGGAGTCTCGCGCAGATCGACGAGCTTGACCGTCGGCAGCTCCGCGCCGCCGTGGCGGGTCGGCAGGGTAAGGGTGGCGTAGCGCCCGGCGCGTGCGTTGGCGAGGGTTTCGAGCGACGGCGTCGCCGAGGCGAGCACCAGGGGAATCGCCTCGACGTGCGCACGCACCACCGCCATGTCGCGCCCGTGATAGAGAACGCCGTCCTCCTGCTTGAACGCCTGCTCGTGCTCCTCGTCGACGACGATCAGGCCGAGGTCGGCGAACGGCAGGAACAGCGCCGAGCGCGCGCCGACCAGCACCTGCGCCTCGCCGCGCGCGATCGCCCGCCAGGTGTCGCGCCGCTGCGCCGGAGTGATCCCCGAATGCCAGATCGCCGGGGCGGTGCCGAAGCGCCGCGCGAAGCGTTCCAGCCACTGCGCGGTGAGCGCGATTTCCGGCACCAGCACCAGCGCCTGACGCCCCGCGCGCAGGGCGGCGGCGATCGCCTCGAAATAGACCTCGGTCTTGCCCGAGCCGGTGACGCCGTCGAGCAGCGTCACCGAATACCCCGCACCGACGCGCCCGCGCAACTCGGCGGCGGCGGCGGCCTGCTCGGGGCCGAGCACCGGCGGCGCGGCCTCGGGGTCGGGCGCATCGAAACGTTCGCGCGGCAGCGCCGCCGGGAGCAGCGCGCCCGCCTCGAGGAGACCGCGCACCGCGCCGTCGCCGACCCCGGCGCGGCGGGCGGCCTCGGCGACGCTCATCGGCCCGGCGTCTTCGAGGCGCGCCCAGATCCGCTCGCGCGCGCCGGTGCGGCGCAGCCCCTCGGGCCAGACCTTGGCGCGGACCACGCCGCTCGCGGAGATTTCGGGTTCGAGCGCGGCGGGCACCGGCAGCACCATCTTCAACACCGCGCCGGGCGGCGAAAGGGTGTACTCGGCGACCCAGTCGACGAAGCGGCGCATCGCCTCCGATAGCGGCGGCATATCCGAGACCGCGCGCACCGGCTTGAGCCGCGCCTCGGGCAGGTCGTCGTCCGCCGCACCCCACGCCGCGGCCCAGAGCTCGCGCCCGCTCACCGGCACGCGCACCAGCGCGCCGGGCGGCACGCTCCACCCCTCGGGCACCTTATAGGTATAGTCGGAGCCGACCGGCAGCGGCACGCGCACCGCCACCCGATCGGGCGCGGCGGAGGTGGCGTGAAGCGGATTCATCGGTTAAACTCCGTTGCGATACCGAACGGCCTCCTTAGCAAACCAGCCAAATCCGGTGCCATGAAATTCTTCCTCGATACGGCGGACATCGCCGAGATCCGCGACCTCGCCGCCACCGGACTGGTGGACGGCGTGACCACCAACCCGTCCCTCGCCGCCAAGACCGGCCGCCCAATGACCGAGATCATCGCGGAAATCTGCGCGCTGGTCGAGGGCCCGATCAGCGCCGAGGTCCTCGCCACCGATACCGCGGGGATGCTGCGCGAAGCCGAGGTGCTGCGGGCGATCGCTCCCAACGTGGCGATCAAGGTGCCGCTCACCTTCGACGGCCTCAAGGCCTGCCGCGTCCTCGCCGACGAAGGCGTGAAGGTCAACGTCACGCTCTGCTTCTCGCCGGTGCAGGCGCTCCTCGCCGCCAAGGCGGGCGCCGCGTTCGTCTCGCCGTTCGTCGGCCGCCTCGACGACATCGGCCACGACGGCATGGGCCTGATCGCCGACATCGTCGAGATCTTCCACAACTACCCGCAGTACGGCACCGAGGTTCTGGTCGCCTCGGCGCGCCACGTCCACCACGTGCTCGAAGCCGCGCGCCTCGCGGCGGACGTGATCACCATGCCGCCCGCGATCCTGCGCCAGATGATCAAGCATCCGCTCACCGACAGCGGCATCGCCGCGTTCCTCAAGGACGCGGAGAAGGCGGGTCTCTCGATCCCGCCGCGCGCCTGACCGGACGCCCCGCCTTGAGCACCGCCGACACCGCCGCCGCCGACCTCCGCCTCACCGATGCGGAGGTCGAGGCGTTTTTGCGCAGCCAACCCGACTTCCTCGCCGACCGCCCGGACCTCCTGCGCGCGATGACGCCGCCCAGCCGCTTTTCCGGCGCGGACCCGATCGCGGATTTCCAGTCGGCGATGATCACCGGCCTGCGCCGCCACGTCGAACGTCTGTCGCGCACCTCGGTCGACCTCGTCGCCACCAGCCAGGGCAACCTCTCGCGCCAGCAGCGCACCCATTCCGCCGCGCTGCTGCTGGTCGAGGCGGCGACCCCGGCGGACTTCCACCGCGTTCTGATCCGCGACTGGCCGCAGGTGCTCGACGTCGACGCGATCGCCCTGATCCTCGAGGACGCCGCCGCCGAGGTCCCCGAGGAAGGCCCCGAGGGCATCCTCCGGGTTCCCGTCGGCACGGTCGAGGCGCTGTTCGCCGCCGAGCCCGAGGCGCGCATTCTCCTCTGCGCCGAGCGGCGCGGCGGCAACCGGCTGTTCGGCAAGACCGGCGCGAAGATCCGCTCCGACGCGCTCTGCCGCCTCGACGACCCCGCCACCTGGGAGCCCGGCAGCCATCGCGCCGGTCCGGTCGGGATGCTCGCGGTCGGCGCGTTCATGCCTGAAACCTTCCACCCCGAGCAGGCGACCGACCTTCTCGAATTCCTCGCCCGCCTGCTCGCGATCGAGCTGTCCCGATGGTGCGCGCCGACCCCCTGAGCGGGCTGTCCGCCGCGCCCGACCTCGCCGGCCGGGTGCGGGAGTGGCGCGCGTGGCTCGCCGCCGAGCGCCGCTCCAGCGTCAACACCCTCGACGCCTACGCCCGCGACGCCGCCCGCTTTCTCGCCTTTCTCACCGAGCACCTCGGCCATCCGCCGTCGCTCGACGATCTCGCCGCGCTCGCCACCCGCGACTTCCGCGCCTACCTCGCGGCGCGCGGCGCGGCGGGGATCGGGCGTTCGTCGCTCGCGCGCGAACTCTCGTCGCTGCGCGGCCTGTTCGGCTGGCTCGAACGCGAAGGCCTCGCCGCCAACCCGGCGCTCGCCGCGCTCGCGACGCCGCGCAAGCCCCTCACTCTGCCCCGCCCGCTCTCCGCCGACGAAGCCCTCGACGCGGTGCGCGCCGCCGTCGACGCCGCGCGCGAACCCTGGCTCGGCAAGCGCGACGCGGCGGTGCTGCTGCTGATGTACGGCGCGGGGCTGCGCATCGGCGAAACCCTCGGGCTCGACGTCGCCGACCGCCCGGAGAACGGCACCCTGCGCGTCACCGGCAAGGGCAACAAGACCCGCATCGTGCCGGTGCTGCCCGCGATCACCGCGGCGATCGACGCTTATCTTGAGATTTGTCCCTACCGCCTCGCGCCGAAGGACCCGCTGTTCGTCGGCGCGCGCGGCGAGCGCCTCAACCCCGGCGTTGTACAGCGCCAGGTGCGCGTGCTGCGCGGGATGCTCGGCCTGCCCGAGACCGCGACACCGCACGCGCTGCGCCACAGCTTCGCCACCCACCTGCTCGAAGCCGGGGGCGATTTGCGCAGCATCCAGGAACTCCTCGGCCACGCCTCGCTCGCGGCGACGCAGCGCTACACCGGCGTCGACGCCGCCCGCCTCAAGGCGGTCCACGGCGCGGCGCACCCGCGCGACCACAAGCGCCGGTCATAACCAGCCCATTATTTAATCAATGCTGCATGTTGCGCGAATTTCGCGCAGTGCGCGGTTGCGCCGACTCGGAAAATTCGCTCTACTACCGGAGTTTTCCTGCGTTTCCATTTTCACGGCGCCTCCCAGACGACACGACCACGAAAGAAATCCCCATGCCGCGACGTATGCGTTTGATCATGAGTACGATTCAGCGGGACGTTCAGGGCTTCGCCAAGAGCAGCGAAGCGATCGCCAGCCAGACCCAACTTCTCGCCCTCAACGCCACCATCGAAGCCGCCCGAGCCGGCGAAGCGGGCAAGGGCTTCGCGGTCGTCGCCTCCGAGGTCAAGACCCTCGCCCGCCAGGCGGCCGCCAATTCCGAGGACATGCGCACCGTCGTCCTCGCCCGCATCAAGCACGCACTCGATATCAGCGACACCCTGGTCAAAGACCTTGAAGGCTCGCGCAACGTCGACATGGCGCAGACGCTGGTGCAGCTGATCGTCCGTAATCTCTACGAACGCACTGCCGACGTGCGCTGGTGGGCCACCGACGAGGCCTTCTGCCGCGCGTTGCAGGACCCGACGCCCGAACGCTTCGCGCGCGCCGGAGACCGCCTCGCGGTGATCAACCGCTTCTACTCGGTCTACCTCGACCTCGTGCTCCTCGACCTCGACGGACGCGTCGTCGCGGCCTCCGCCGCCGACCGGTTCCATCACGTGATCGGCCACGATTACGCCGCCGCACCATGGTTCAAAAAGGCGATCGCCACCGCGAGTGGCGACGACTACGTCGTCGACGACATCACCACCGACGCCGCTCATGACGGCGCGCCGGTCGCCCTCTACGCCACCGCGGTGCGCGAGGAAGGCGAGATCGGCGGCAAGGTGGTCGGCGCGCTCGGGGTGTTCTTCGACTGGGGCGCGCAGTCCCACACCATCGTTTGCGACGAGCCGACCTTCTCGCCCGAGGAATGGTCGCGCACCCGCGTGCTGCTGCTCGACGCGCAGCACCGCATCATCGCCGCCTCCGACGGCGCCGACCTCTACCGCACCTATCCGCTCGAAACCCAGGGCCAGACCAAGGGCTCGACCGTCACCCGCGACGGCCGCGTCGTCGCCTTCGCCCAGACCATCGGCTACGAGGCCTACGATGGCCTCGGCTGGATCGGCGTGGTCGAACAGCGCCGGATCAGCGACGACGATTTGCGCGCCCAGATCGGCGAAACCGAGGCCGCCGAGCGAAGGCCGCGCTCGCTCGCATTCGCCTGAGCGCCAATGGAAAAGGCCGGGATCGCTCCCGGCCTTTCTTCCACCTGCCATGCGGCGCGGATCAGATGTGGATCGCGCTCTTCGCCACGTCCATCGCGGCTTCCTTCACCGCCTCGGCGAGCGAGGGGTGCGCGTGGCAGGTGCGCGCGATGTCCTCGGCGGACGCGCCGAATTCCATCGCGATCGCCACCTCGGCGATCAGTTCGCCCGCGTTCGGGCCGATCAGATGCGCGCCGAGCACCTTGTCGGTGCGCTTGTCGGCGAGGATCTTGACGAAGCCCTGGGTCTCGCCGCTCGCCTTGGCGCGGCTGTTGGCGAGGAACGGGAACTTGCCGACGTTGTAGGCGACGCCCTCGGCCTTGAGCTGCTGCTCGGTCTTGCCGACGCTGGCGATCTCCGGGTTGGTGTAGACCACCGAGGGGATGATGCCGTGGTTAACGTGACCGGCCTGGCCCGCGAGAGTTTCGGCCACCGCCACGCCCTCTTCCTCGGCCTTGTGCGCCAGCATCAGGCCGCCGATCACGTCGCCGATCGCGTAGACGCTCGGCACGTTGGTGCGGCAGTGGCTGTCCACCGGCACGAAGCCCTTCGGATCGACGACCACGCCCGCGGCCTCGAGCCCGAGTCCTTCGGTGTAGGGGCGGCGGCCGATCGCCACCAGCACCACGTCGGCCTTGATCTCGGCGGCGTCGCCGCCCTTGACCGGCTCGACCGAAACCGTCGCGCCCGACTTCGTCGCCTTCACCCCGGTAACCTTGTGGCCGAGTTTGAATGCGAGGCCCTGCTTCTCGAGGATGCGCTGGGTGTTCTTCGACACCTCGTCGTCGAACGGCGGCAGGATCTTGTCGAGGAATTCGACCACCGTGACCTTGGTGCCGAGGCGCGACCACACCGAGCCGAGTTCGAGCCCGATCACGCCCGCGCCGATCACCACCATGCTGCCCGGCACCTTGCCGAGCGCGAGCGCGCCGGTGGAGGAGACCACGGTCTTTTCGTCGACCTCAACGCCCGGCAGCGGCGCGGAGACCGAACCGGTGGCGACGACGATATTCTTCGCGGTGTATTCGGCGTCGCCGACCTTGAGGCTGTTCGGCCCGGTGAGCGTCGCCGCGCCCTTCACGTAGGTCACCTTGTTCTTCTTGAACAGGAACTCGATGCCCTTGGTGAACTCGCCGACGACCTTGTCCTTGCGGCCCATCATCGTCGCGAGATCGAGCTCGACGCCCGAAACCTTCACGCCGTGCGCCGCGAATTCCTCCTTGGCGCTGTGGAAGTGGTGGGACGACTGCAACAGCACCTTCGAGGGGATGCAGCCGACGTTGAGGCAGGTGCCGCCGAGCGCGCCGCGCTTTTCGACGCACGCCACCTTCATTCCCAACTGTGCCGCGCGGATCGCGCAGACGTAGCCGCCCGGCCCGCCGCCGACCACCACCAGATCGAATGCCGTTTCCGTGTTCGTAGCCATCATTCAGCCTCTGTCAAAACTGGGAAGAACCGGGGCGCCGCCCCGGACCCCGGAGGGTCGCGGACCCTCCGGACCTCCCCTCGGTTTTTCGCGCGGAGCGCAATCAGAACCCGATCGCCGCTGCGCGGCAAAAAACCAGAAAAGGGGTTCTAGGGGCCCGAGGCCCCTAGCGGGTGCGGGCAGAGCCCGCGTTTGGGATCAGACGCCCAGCACCAGACGGGTGGGGTCTTCGAGAGCTTCCTTGACCTTGACGAGGAAGGTCACCGCCTCGCCGCCGTCGATGATGCGGTGGTCGTAGGAGAGCGCGATGTACATCATCGGGCGCGCCTGAATCGAGCCGTCGGGCATCACCATCGCCCGCTGCATCGTCTTGTGCATCCCGAGGATGCCCGACTGCGGCGGGTTGAGGATCGGGGTCGACATCAGCGAGCCGTAGACGCCGCCGTTGGTGATCGTGAAGGTGCCGCCGGTCATGTCGTCCATGGTCAGCTTGCCGTCGCGCGCCTTGCCGGCGAGCGAGCCGATTTCCTTCTCGATCTGGGCAAACGACTTCATGTCGCAATCGCGCACCACCGGGACGACGAGGCCCTGGTCGGTACCCACCGCGACGCCGACGTCGTAGTAGTTCTTGAAGACGATCTCGTCGCCCGCGATCTCGGCGTTGACCGCCGGGATGTCCTTGAGCGCGGCGACGCAGGCCTTGACGAAGAACGACATGAAGCCGAGGCGGGTGCCGTGCTTCTTCTCGAACGCCGCCTTGTACTGCTCGCGCAGGGCGAGGATCGCGGTCATGTCCACCTCGTTGAAGGTGGTGAGGATCGCTGCGGTGTTCTGCGCGCCCTTGAGGCGTTCGGCGATGCGGCGGCGCAGGCGGGTCATCTTCACCCGTTCCTCGCGCGGATCGGCGGCGCGGGCGGAAACCGGCGCGGCGGCCTTGGGCGCGGCGGCCGGAGCCGGCGGAGTGAGCGGCTGCGCGGCGGCGGGACCGGCCATCACCTTAGTGCGGCCTTCGAGGAAGTTGATCACGTCCTCTTTGGTCAGGCGGCCGTCCTTGCCGGTGGCGGGGATCGCCTTCGGGTCGAGATTGTTCTCGGCGATCAGCTTGCGCACCGCCGGGGCGAGGCTGTCGTCGGCCTCGGCCGGAGAGTCCGCGGCGGCGACCGCCGCGGCGAGCAGATCGGAGCTGGCCGGCTTCGGCGCGTCGGCGGCCTTGGCCGGAGCGGGCGCCGGAGCGGCAACCGCGGCACCGGCTGCGCCGAGGCGGGCGAGCAGCGCGCCGACTTCGACCTCTGCGCCCTCGGGGGCGACGATCTCGGTGAGCGTGCCGGACGCCGGGGCGTTGACCTCGACGGTCACCTTGTCGGTTTCGAGCTCGACCAGCGGCTCATCGGCCTCGACGGCCTCACCGACTTGTTTGAACCACTTCGCGACGGTGGCTTCGACCACCGATTCCCCTAGCGTCGGGACGACGATTTCGTGAGACATGATTTCCTGACCGTTGTTTTCATGGGCTGCGGACGTCGGGCTCCGATCAACCCTTCTTCTTCTTCACCGAACCTTGCGGCATCAGGCGTGCGAGCGTGGTGCTGCGGCGGAACGGCTGGAACAGGTCTTCCCGCTTGCCCGTGAGCGCCTGCTCGACGATCAGCGCCTGTTCCTTGGTGTGATTGCGCATCAGGCCGGTCGCCGGCGACGCCGCGGCGCGGCGGCCGACGTAGGTCGGACGGATGTCGGCGTGGCCGAGTTCCTCGGCGAGGAACGACAGGCGCGGCGACGCGAACAGCCACGGCCCCATGTTCGCCGGTTCCTCCTGAACCCAGAAGATCTCGGCGTTGGGGTAGCGCGAGAGGTGGCGCACCAGCGCGTCCTTCGGCCAGGGGTAGAGCTGCTCGATGCGGACGATCGCGACGTCGTCGATACCGCGCTCGGCGCGGCCCGCGGCGAGATCGAAGTAGACCTTGCCCGAGCACAGCAGTACGCGGCGGATCTTCTCGTCGGGCGCGATCGTCTCCTGCTCCGGAATGGTGCGGAGGAAGCGGGTGCCGGGGGCGAAGTCGGCGAGCTTGCTGACCATCCGCTTGTCGCGCAACATCGACTTCGGCGTCATCACGATCAGCGGTTTGCGGAAGTTGCGGCGCACCTGGCGGCGCAGCGCGTGGAAGTAGTTCGCCGGCGTGGTGAAGTTGCCGACCTGCATGTTGTCCTCGGCGCAGAGCTGGAGGTAGCGCTCGACGCGCCCCGAGCTGTGCTCCGGACCCTGGCCCTCGTAGCCGTGCGGCAGCAGGCAAACGAGACCCGACATGCGCAGCCACTTCGATTCCGCCGAACTGATGAACTGATCGAAGATCACCTGCGCGCCGTTGGCGAAGTCGCCGAACTGGCCTTCCCACAGCACCAGCTGGTGCGGCTCGGCGAGCGAGAAGCCGTACTCGAAACCGAGCACTGCGTTCTCCGAGAGCGGGCTGTCGAGCACCTCGAAGATGCCCTGGTTCTCGCCGACGTGAGCGAGCGGCACGTAGCGCTGCTCGGTATCCTGGTCGGTGAGCACCGCGTGGCGCTGCGAGAAGGTGCCGCGCCCGGCGTCCTGACCCGACAGGCGCACCGGGGTGCCTTCCTTCAGGAGGGTGCCGAAGGCGAGCGCCTCGGCGGTCGCCCAGTCGATGCCTTCGCCAGAGGAGAACATCTCGCGCTTCGCGTCGAGTTGGCGGAGGATCTTGCGGTTGGCGTTGAACTCGGCGGGGACCGAGCTGATCGCCGCACCGACCGCCTTCAGATCGTCGAGCTCGACGCCGGTGCGGTCTTCCGAGAAGGCGTCGTCCGGCGCGGTTTCGACCGGCAGTTCGCTGTCCTCATCGTGACCGGGGATGATCCCCTTCCAGCGGCCTTCGAGCCAGTCCGCCTTGTTCGGGCGGTAGGCGCTCGCGGCGGCGAACTCGCCTTCGAGGCGGTCGTGGAACGCCTGCACCAGCGCGTCGCCGTCGCCCGCCGCGATCACGCCCTCGGTTTCGAGCGCCTTGGCGTAAAGCTGGCGGGTGGTCGGGTGCCGCGCGATCTTGCGATACATGATCGGCTGGGTGAACGCCGGCTCGTCGCTCTCGTTGTGGCCGTGGCGGCGGTAGCACACCATGTCGACCACCACGTCGGTCTGGAATTCCTGGCGGAACTCGACGGCGATGCGCGAGGCGAACACCACCGCTTCCGGATCGTCGCCGTTGACGTGGAAGATCGGCGCCTGCACCGCCTTGGTGATGTCGGTGCAGTACGGGCCCGAGCGCGAGAACTGCGGCGCGGTGGTGAAGCCGATCTGGTTGTTGATGACGAAGTGGATGGTGCCGCCGGTGGTGTAGCCCTTGAGCTGCGACAGCATCAGGCACTCGGCGATCACGCCCTGGCCCGCGAGCGCCGCGTCGCCGTGGAGCAGCAGGCCCATCACCTGCTTGCGCTCGTCGTCGCCGCGCTGCGCCTGCTTGGCGCGCACCTTGCCGAGCACCACCGGGTCGACCGCGTCGAGGTGCGACGGGTTGGCGGTGAGCGAAAGGTGGACTTCGGCGCCGTCGAACTCACGGTCGGCGGAGGTGCCGAGGTGATACTTCACGTCCCCCGAGCCCTGCACGTCCTCGGGGTTCGCCGGGTTGCCCTGGAACTCCGAGAACATCGCCCGGTAGGGCTTGTGCATGATCGAGGTGAGCATGTTGAGACGGCCGCGGTGCGCCATCCCGAACACCACCTCGCGGATGCCCAACTGGCTGCCGCGCTTGAGGATCTGCTCGATCGCGGGGATCATCGTCTCGCCGCCTTCGAGGCCGAAGCGCTTGGTGCCGGTGTACTTGAGCTGGAGGAAGCGCTCGAAGCCCTCGGC
>QKGW01000554.1 GCA_003250275.1 Alphaproteobacteria bacterium | reverse complement strand
GACCAGCGCCTGCGCCCCGGCCGCGATCGCGGCGAGGACGGCGCGGGCGTCGCCCAGCGTCGCGTAAAGCGACGTCAGCACCTCGGCGGGGAACACCGCGAGGGTGCCGTTCCCGCGGTAGTCGCGGCGCAGGGTGTAGGCGTCGGCGATGGTCTTGGGTTTCACCAGAATCGCGGGAACGCCGGGCGCTTCGTCCCAATCGAAGTCGAGCGGCGCGTCGGCGTCGAAGCCGCCGTGGTGTTCGTGCCCGTCCGCGTGCACCTCGCCCGCGTCGTGGTGGCGTTCGCCGAGGCCGTGGACGTGCCACACCGCCTGGATCGGCACCAGGATCGCGCGGTCCCACGCGGTGCCGGTCGGCGCGAGCCGCCCGACGACGGTGTAGGCGACGTCGTTGTGGCGGTGGCCGCCCTGCGCCGCGAGGCCGTGCAGCGGCGTCACCGTCGCGCCGACCTCGACCCGCGCGGCGGAACCCGCCACCGCCTCGCCCTCGGCGGCGAAGGTGCGCCCTTCGGCAAAGCCCTTTCCGGTTTCGGCGATCAGCGTCGGGGTGACGCCGACCACCGGGGCATCGCCGACGGAATCGCCGAAGCCGACCGGCGACGCCCACGCGACGCGCGGGTCGGCGGCGAGTTTGGCGAGCGCCTCGCCCGGCACCAGCGGCAGCGGCGCGGGGTCGAGGAACACCGAGGAGAGCACCAGTTGCGTCGCGCTGCCGGGCGCGCCGACGACGAGATCGAACTTCGCCGCGGCGCGCGCCGAGCCGAGGCGCAGCGCGCGCTCCTGCAACGTGACGCCGACGCCGAGCCCGACCGCGAGGGCGACCAGAAGGGCGACGGTGAGCGCACCCGCCCACAGGCGGCGCAAATCGGCGAGAATGAAGCGGATCATGCCGCGTCTCCTTCGTCGGACGCGATGCGGCCGCGTTCGAGAACGATGCGGCGCGCGGCGCGGGCGATCACGCGCGGATCGTGGGAAACCACGACCAGGGTCGCGCCGCTGGCGGCGGCGAGGTCGAAGAGCAGGTCGGCGACCGCCGCGCCGCTCTCGACGTCGAGGCTCGCGGTCGGCTCGTCGGCGATCAGCACCGGCGGATCGCGCAGCACCGCGCGCGCCACCGCCACCCGCTGCATCTCGCCGCGCGACAGGGTTTCGACGCGCTGGCCGGGCCGCGAGATGCCGACCTGCGCGAGCAGATCGTGCGCGCGCGCCGCCACCGCCGGGGTGACGGCGCGGGCGAGGCGCGCGGGCAACAGCACGTTGTCGAGCGCGGAGAGGCCGGGGAAGAGGTGGAACTCCTGCATCACCAGGCCGACCGCCGCGCCGCGCCAGCGGTCGCGCGCGCCCTCGCCCATCGACGAAAGCTCGGAATCGCCCCAGGCGACGCGGCCGGCGGAAGGCCGCGCGAGGCCGGTGAGAACGTTGACGAGGGTGCTCTTGCCCGAGCCCGACGGCCCGCCGACGGCGAGGCGCGCCCCCGCGGCAAGGGTCAGGCTCGGGATCGCGAGCGCCGGTTCGGCGAGGCCGGGAAAGCCCACCGCAAGGTCTTCCACCGCAAGCGCGGGCATGGTCAGGTCGCCTCGTAGGACGCCTCGCGCAGCCGCAGGAGGCTGACGAAGCCGGTTTCGGGATCGGTCCACGAGCCGTATTCGAGGCGTCCCCTGACCTCGATGATCTGGCTCGGCTGGACGAAGGTCTGGGTGCGGGCGAGGTAGACGACGACGATGTTGGCGGGCCAGTCCGCGTCCGACGAGCAGAACGGGCACAGCGACATCGGAATTTCGGTGAGGACGAAGAAGTTGGCCTCGGCCTTCAAGGGCGGAGCCATGAACCCGAGCATGGTCACGCGCTTGCCCGCGAGCGTCTTGACCTTGTCGGAGAATTCCATGCCGAGCACGCCGATCTTGGCGTAAAGCTCGGGGAAGCGCAGCACCGGACCCGCCGCGCGGGCGGGTCCGGCGATGCCGAGGACCGGCAGCGCGCCGAGCAGCCCGAGGGCGGCCCGGCGCGTGAGATCACTTCTGCGGGGCGAGCGCGAAGGCATCGGCGAGCACCATGTAGACGTCGCTTTCTTCCATGTAGCCCTTGAAACCCTCGGCGCCGGGTCCGGTGGCCTGGAGCACCACGTCGTCGACCGCGTGCACCGCGGTGCTCTCGTCCTTCGGCAAATTGCCCTCGCGGAACACCGCGCCCGGCACCGACTTGTACGCCTCGTTGGCGACGTACTCGCCCTTCTCGTTCTTGATCGTCGGGCCGAAGGGGTTGTCCATCTTCGGGCGGAAGGTCTCGTAGTAGTCGGGGTAGTTCGAGGTGAAGATCGCGAGGCGGCGGGAGACGTCGACGCGGTCGGGGTAGCCGTCCTTGTTCTTGTCCTCGTAGTTGGGGAAGCCCGCGTCGTCGTAGACGCCGACCTTCTGGCGCATCTCCTCGCCCGGCTTGTCGTCGTCGATGGTGCCGACGATCGAGATGCCGTGGGTGTGGTCGCCGGTGACGACGATCAGGGTATCGGGATGCCTGGCGGCGAAGGCGCGGGCGACGCCCACCGCCTTGTCGAACTCGATGGTGTCGACGATCGCGCGCTCCCAGTCCATCGGGTGCGACATTTTGTCGATCGACGCGCCCTCGACCATCAGGAAGAAGCCCTCGGGATTCCGCGACAGGCGGTCGAGCGCCGCCTCGGTCATCTCGACGAGGCCGGGCTGGTCGGGGAACTTCGCCACCGTACCCTTCTTCAGGAACTTGCGGTCGAGAAGCGTATCCATGTTGCCGGGGTGGAAGAGGCC
>QKGW01000262.1 GCA_003250275.1 Alphaproteobacteria bacterium | reverse complement strand
GACCGACATCCGCAACATGCTCTCGGACCTGCAGAACAGCGTGATCGCAGCGGTGGTGCTGGTGATGGTGGTGGTGGTCGCGGCCCTCGGGGTGCGCTCCGGGCTGCTCGTCGGCGTCGCCATCCCCGGCTCGTTTCTCGCGGGCATCCTGGTGCTCTACGCGCTCGGCATGAGCATGAACCTGGTGGTGCTGTTCAGCCTGATCCTCGCCACCGGAATGCTCGTCGACGGCGCGATCATCGTCGTCGAATACGCCGACCGCAAGATGGCCGAAGGCGAACACCGCCGCGACGCCTACCGCCTCGCGGCGCAGCGCATGGCATGGCCGGTAATCGCCTCCACCGCCACCACCGTCGCGGCGTTCCTGCCGATGGCGTTCTGGACCGGCATCGTCGGCGAGTTCATGAAATACCTGCCGATCACGCTGTCGATCACCCTCACCGCCTCGCTCCTGATGGCGCTGGTGTTCGTCCCCACCCTCGGCTCGGTGGTCGGCAAGCCGGGCGAATCCGACCCCGACACGCTGAAGGCGCTGTCGGTCTCCGAAACCGGCGACCTCACCCAGCTCAAGGGCTGGACCGGGCTCTACACCCGCGTGCTCTCCCGCGCGCTCGACCACGCCGGGTGGGTGGTGGCGGGCGGCTTCGTGGTGCTGATCGCGAGCTGGACCGCCTACGGTCTGTTCGGGCGCGGCGTCGAGTTCTTCCCCGACATCGAGCCGAAGCAGGCGGTGGTCTACGTGCACGCGCGCGGCAACATGGCGGTGGCCGAGCGCGACGCGATCGTGCGCGAGGTCGAGCGCCGCATCCTCACCGAGCGCGAGGCCTTCGACACCGTCTACGCCCGCGCCGGGCAGGTCGCCGACCGCGAGGCGGCGGAGGACGTGATCGGCGCGGTCTCGCTCGAATTCAAGGACTGGCAACTGCGCCGCCCGGCGAAGGAGGTGTTCGCGCACATCCGCGCCGCCACCGCCGACCTCCCCGGCATCGCCGTCGAAATCCGCAAGAAGGAGGAAGGCCCGCCGGTCGGCAAGCCGGTGCAGCTCCAGCTCGCCAGCCGCGATCCGGCGCGCCTGCCGCTCGCCGTCGCGCACGTCCGCCGCGGCCTCGACGAGCTCGGCGGCTTCGTCGACGTCGAGGACAACCGGCCGATCCCCGGCATCCAGTGGGAGGTCGCGGTCGACCGCGCCCAGGCGGCGAAGTTCGGCGTCGACGTTACCGCCGTCGGCGACGTCGTGCAGCTCGTCACCAAGGGCCTCAAGCTCTCCGACTACCGCCCCGACGACGCCGACGACGAGGTCGACATCGTGGTGCGCTACCCGCTCGACAACCGCACCGTCGAGCAGCTGAGCCGCCTGCGCGTCGCCACGCAGAACGGCAGCATCCCGATCGCCGGGTTCGTCACCATCCGCCCGACGCCGCGCACCGGCGAACTCAACCGCTCCGACGCCAAGCGGGTGATGACGGTGAAGGCCGACGTCGAGCCCGGCCTCCTCGTCGACGATCAGGTCACGCGCCTGCGCGGCTGGCTCGCAGACAACCCGCTGCCGAAGGGCGTCGAGGGTAAGTTCAAGGGCCAGGACGAGGAACAGAAGAAGAGCCAGGATTTCCTCGGCCGCGCCTTCCTCGTCGCGCTGTTCCTCATCGCGATGATTCTGGTGACGCAGTTCAACAGCTTCTATTCGGCGGCTCTGGTGCTTTCGGCGGTGATCATGTCGACGATCGGCGTGATGCTCGGCCTGCTCGTCACCCACCAGCCGTTCGGGGTGATCATGAGCGGCATCGGCGTGGTTTCGCTCGCCGGCATCGTGGTCAACAACAACATCGTGCTGATCGACACCTTCGACCGGCTGGCGAAGGAAATCCCCGACACCCGCGAGGCGATCCTGCGCACCGGCGCGCAACGCCTGCGCCCGGTGATGCTCACCACCGGCACCACCATCCTCGGCCTGCTGCCGATGATGCTCATGGTCAACATCGACTTCCTCAACCGCGACGTCACCGTCGGCGCGCCGTCGATGCAGTGGTGGACGCAGCTCTCCACCGGCATCGTCTTCGGCCTCGCCTTCGCGACCCTGCTGACGCTGGTGGTGACGCCCTCGGCGCTGATGCTCCGAGGGCGCCTCGCCAAACGGTTCTCGGGGCTACGCGCCCGCTTCCGGCGCGGCTGAGCCGCGCTTGGAGAGCACCGCGATCAACGCGCGCGCCTCGGGCGGCGGGCGGCGTTCGACGCGGCGATAGGCGCTGCCGTCGGGCTTGCGGGTAACGTAGCCGAAATCGACGAGCCAGCGCCTGAGCAACGCCGGATCGCCGAAATCGTGGAGTTCCGCGAGCCAGGCGTTGACCGCCTTTTCCGCCAGCACCGCGCGCGGCGGAAACGCCGCCCACAGCACCCACAGCACGAGTTCGCGCTCCCATTTCTTCGGCGGCCAGTGGACCAGCCGCCCCGCCGCGTCGAACAGACGCAGGGTGCGGCGCAGGCGCACGTAATCGACCGCCGGTTCGGGCTCGGGCAGCGCCTCGACCGCGGTGCGCGCGGCGATCTGCGCGCGCAGATGCTGGAAGTTCCGGGCGCCTCCCGCCCGCGCGAGCATGTTCAGGAGCTCGACGTGGCTCGGCGCGCGTTCGAGCGCACGCAGCTCGCCGCCTAGGGCGCGGGCGAAGGTGGACAGGTCTTGGGTATGAAAAGGCAAAAGAGTTCGCGACATCGCTCATCCTCGCAATGCGCCGCGTGCGTCCGAACGATCGGAGTCGGGGGTCGTCGGCTTGCCGAAGCGGCGCGG
>QKGW01000046.1 GCA_003250275.1 Alphaproteobacteria bacterium | reverse complement strand
TAGCGGTCCGGCGTCGAAACCGTGCCGGTGAGCACCACCCGGCCGCCGCGGATCAGCAGCCCGACCCCGGTGAACGCGAACGGATCGATCTTCACCCATCCGGCGTTGATCTCGGCGCGGATGCGCACGTCCGACGCGGTGCCGCCGACGCCGCGCTCGTCCACCGCCGCGGTGCCGACGGTCGCACCGGCGCCGACCGCGACGCCCGCAGGCGTGCAGGCGGCAAGCGAAAACACCGCCGCTCCGGCGAGAGCGAAAGCGCGGACGAGAGAACGGGATGACGTCATGATCGACCTCGAAACAATCGGTGGGCGGGTTCAGGCGTCGACGCGCCAGGCGTCGGGGAGGTGCCGCGGCCAGCGCCCCGGGCACACCACCACGGCATCGAAGCGCAGGTCGCATCCAGACAACTCGGGATGGCTCTTGATGAACCATTCGGCGGCGCGCAGCAAGCGTCTTTGCTGGTGCGGATCGATGGCGAACAGACCCGCGCCCTCGCTCGGCCGCGCCTTGATCTCGACGAAGGCGACGGTGCCACCGCGCCGCGCGACGAGGTCGATTTCGCCCGCGCCGCTGCCGCGCGGCGGACGCACCCGGCGGGCGAGAATGCGCCAGCCCTTGAGGCGCAACGCCCAGGCCGCGAAACTCTCGGCGGCGAGGCCGCGGCGATGGCTCGCGCGCCCGGCCGCCGCGCGGTTCACCTGCGCGCCTCGCGGAGTTCCATCGCGCGGGAATAGAGCACCTTCTTCGCCACCCCCGAGGCCGCCGCGACCGCCGCGGCCGCATCCTTCACCGACCCGGTTTCGAGGGCGCGCAGCAGCGCCGCGTCGATCTCGGCGTCGCTCCACTTGCCCGCGTCGGCGGGCGGCGGACCGATCACCACCACCGCCTCGCCCTTCGGCGGTTCGATTTCGGCATAGTGGCGGGCGAGGTCGGCGATCGGCATCGCCGTCACCTCCTCGAACAATTTGGTCAGCTCGCGGCACACCACCGCCTCGCGTCCGGGCAGCGCCGCCGCCGCATCGGCGAGGAGATCGGCGAGGCGGCGCGGAGATTCGTAGATCACCACGGAGGCGCGCACCGGCGCGATCTCGGCCAACTCGGCGCGGCGCGCGCCGGATTTGGCGGGGAGAAACCCGAGAAAGAGGAAGCGGTCGGTCGGCTGGCCCGCCACCGCGAGCGCGGCGAGCAGCGCGGAGGCGCCCGGCACCGCCGTCACCTTCAGCCCGGCGGCGCGGCAATCGCGCGCGAGCTTGAAGCCGGGGTCGGAAATCAGCGGGGTGCCCGCGTCGCTCACCAGCGCGATCGCTTCTCCGGCGGCGAGCCACGCGATCACCTTGGGCCGCATCGCGTCGGCGTTGTGATCGTGGTAGGCGACGAGCGGGCGGGAAATCCCATATAACCCGAGAAGCTTGCGGGTGACGCGGGTATCCTCGCACAGCACCCGGTCGGCGGCCCGGAGCACGTCGAGACCGCGCAAGGTGACGTCGCCGCGGTTTCCGATCGGGGTCGCGGTGATGTAGAGTGCGGGGGCGAGCGGCGGGGCGGCTTCCGGCGCGGGCTCGGAACGCGACATGACGGAAATCCCGAAAGAGGACAACGAGAGATGAACCACACGGAGGCGGCCTTCGGCCCGAACGGTTATAACACGGCGACGCCCCGCGCGCGCAAACTGTTCCGGCGCTGCGCGGCGCTCGCGGCGGGCGCGCTCGCGCTCGGCCTCGCCGCCTGCGCGCAGCAGCAAGGCCCGGCGATCACCTCGAAGGCGCCGACGCCCGCCCCCCAGGCGCCGCAGGAAGCGGCCCTGCCGCCCGCCGAACTCGCACCGGCGCCGGCCGAGCCGGGGGTGATGCGCGAGACCCGCGTCGCGGTGCTGGTGCCGACCTCGGGCGAGGCCGCGGGCGCCGGGCAGGCGCTGCGCGACGCCGCCTTGCTCGCCCAGTTCGAGGTCAACAACCCCAACCTGATCCTCCAGTTCTACGACACCAAGGGCACCCCCGAGGGCGCGCAGGCCGCCGCATTGCAGGCTAAGGATCACGGTTCGAGCCTGTTCGTCGGACCGCTGTTCTCGCACTCGGTGCAGGCGGTGACCGCAGTGGCGCAGTCCGCCGGCATTCCGGTGCTGTCGTTCTCGACCGACCCGACGGCGGTGTCCAACAACGTGTTCGTCACCGGGTTCCTCATCGGCCCGCAGGTCGAGCGCGTCGTCGGCTACGCCGCCGAACAGGGCCTGCAGCGTTTCGCCGTGCTCGCGCCCGACACCGCCTACGGCCGTGCCGCGGCGGACGCCGCGCAGATCGCGGTGGCGAAGAACGGCGGGTTCATGGTGCGCACCGCGTTCTTCGATCCGTCGAAGGCGAACTTCTCGCCGGTGATCCGCGACTTCACCGCCTACAACCGCCGCAAGGCCGCGCTCGAACGCGAGAAGGCGAGCCTCGCCGGGGCCACCGATCCGGCGTCGGTGGCGCAGCTCAAGCAGCTCGACCTCCTCGACACTCTGGGCGACGTCGACTTCGACGTGCTGCTCGTGCCCGCGAGCGGCACCGCGCTGCGCCAGGTGGTGTCGCTGCTGAAGTACTACGACGTCGATCCGGAGAAGGTGAAGATCCTCGGCACCCTGCTGTGGCAGGACGAGAACCTCGCGGGCGAGCCCGCCCTCGTCGGCGCGTGGTTCCCCGCCGCCTCGCGCGTCGGCTACGACCGCTTCGTCGCGCGCTTCACCGAAACCTACGGCCATCCGCCGTCGCAGCTCGGCTCGCTCGCCTACGACATGGTCGCGCTCTCCGCCGCGCTCGCGCAGACCGGCGACGGCACCTGGACCCGCCTCACCGCCAACTCCGGTTTCGTCGGCGTCAACGGTGCGTTCCGCCTCAACCCCGACGGCCAGATCGAGCGGATGCTCGCGGTGCGCGAGATCACCAAAACCGGCAGCCGCGAGGTCTCCCCCGCGCCGACGCGGTTCATCCAGTCGTACTGATCGCTCGCGCCTCGCGCCGCCCGGAACTCCGGCGGCGCGAGGCGCGCGTCGAATGTGGGGTTTCTCTACGGAATTCACCCCTTAAGCGATTTTCCCCGCGGTATTTCTCTTGATGCGAACACCCCTAATATAAGAAGCTGTTCATGGCCCGCCGTGCAACCGGCACGCATTCAACCAGGAACAGAGAGGGGTCATGCGGTTCGGCATTTCCGCCCGCCTTGGCGGCGTTCTCGTTGGAATTTCGCTCGTCTCCGCCATCGCCGTCGGCGTTTCCGTCAACGTCTACTTCTCCGAAGTGATCCGGCGCGCCGAGGAGAGCGATCTCAAGAACCGCTTCAACATCCTGTCCAATGCGCTCGCCGCATCCGCCGAGCAGGCCAAGGCGATGGCCTCGGTGATCGCGGCGCTCCCCGGGGTCGGAGAAACCGTCGAGGCCGGCGACCGCGCCGCCCTCACCCAACAGATGCTCCCGGTCTTCGAGGCGCTCGCCAAGCCGTTCAGCATCGAGCAGTTCCAGTTCCACACCCCACCGGCGACGTCGTTCCTGCGCGTCCACAAGGTCTCGAAGTTCGGCGACGACCTCTCGAAAATCCGCGAGACCGTGGTCGAGACCAACGCCACGAAAAAGCCGGTCGTCGGGCTCGAAACCGGCGTCGCCGGGCTCGGCATCCGCGGCGTGGTGCCGCTGTTCGCGAAGGACCGCCACATCGGTTCGGTCGAGTTCGGGCTTTCCTTCGGCAAAACCTTTTTCGAGGATTTCAAGGCCGCGCACGGCACCGACGCCGCGCTCCTGATCCCGGCTTCGGAAGCGCCGGGCTATCGCTTCTTCGGCGGCACGTTCTCGAAATCCCGGCTTTCGCCGGAGGACTTCCGCGCGGCGTTCGACGGCAAGCCGGTGATCCGTGAAATCGCGCAAGACGGCAAGACCCTCGCAATTCTCGGGCACGCGATCGCCGACTATTCCGGCCGCCCGCTCGGCGTCGTCGAACTCGCGATGGACGCGGAAATCTACGCCAGCCAGCTGCGCGACAGCCGGCGCACCGTGCTCCTGCTCGTCGCCGGCATCGCGGTCGCGACGACGATCATCGGCCTGCTGCTCGCGCGCGGGATTTCCGGACCGATCCTTGCCTTCACCGGGGCGATGTCGCGCATCAGCCGGCGCGATTTCGACGTCGAGCTGCCGCAAACCAAGCGCCGCGACGAGATCGGCGAAATGGCCCGCGCGATCGCCGTCGTGCGCGACGAGGCGAAGAAGCTCGATACCCTCGAGCATGAAATGGGAGAGATGGTCGCCACCTTGCGGCGCAAGGAAAGCGAGATGCTGAAGAGTATGCACGCGCAGCTCACCGGCGTCGTCGATGCGGCGGTGCAGAGCAACGAGGCCGGGCTGGTGCTGATCGGCGTATTCTCGGACCTGCGCCGCACCGCGTCGGAATGCCAGACCATCGCCGCCGCGATCGAGGAGATGGTGGCGACGATCGGCTCGGTCACCGAAAACTCCGAGAACGCGGCACAGGAAAGCGAGCAGGCGGACGGCGAGGCGGTTTCGGGCGTCGGCGACGCCAACACCGCGCACACCGCCGCCGAATCCCTCGGCACCCTGGTCGACGACGCCAACGCCAAAGTCCGGGTGCTCGCCGAAGCCTCGGAGCAGATCGTCTCGATCGTCGATCAGATCGAAGCGATCGCGACCCAGACCAACCTGCTCGCGCTCAACGCGACGATCGAGGCGGCGCGCGCGGGCGACGCGGGCAAGGGCTTCGCGGTGGTCGCGGGCGAGGTCAAAACCCTCGCCAACCAGACCGCCCACGCGACCGACGACATCCGCGCGCGTATCGGCCATCTGCGCAACGGCATGGACGCCGCGCTCGCGGCGATGCGCGAAAGCACCGAGGCGGCGGGCACCACCCGCGACGCCGTGGCACAGATGGGCGCGCGCCTCAACGGCATCTCCTCGCGGGTGAACGCCGTCAATGGCCGGATGCGCGACATCGCCGGAATCCTCGCCCAGCAGCAAACCGCGGTGCAGGAAATCGCCGACGGCGGCGCGCGCGTGGCCGGGCTTTCGAGCGACAACCTCGCGCAGATCGACACCATGCTGGTTTCGCTCAACCAGGCGAGCGCGGTGCTCGACAAACGGGTCGAGGATTTCGCCGGGATGAACACCGCGCGCACGATCATCGAGGTCGCGAAGAACGATCACGTCCGGTTCAAACGCCAGGTCGTCGACCGCCTGCTCGAACGCGACGCACAAACCGCCGACACCCTATCGGATCACCTGTCGTGCCGCCTCGGCCGCTGGTATGCGAGCGTCGACGATCCGCTCGTCCTCGCGCTCCCCGCGTTTGCCGCGCTGCGCGAACCCCACGAACAGGTGCATCTCTACGGCAAGCAGGCGCTCGAACTGCACAATCGCAAGGACTTCGACGGTGCGCGCGCGGCGGTGGCGAAGATGAACGACGCGTCGCACCGCGTGCTCGAACTCCTCGGCGAAATCGGCGAGACCCTCAAGGCCCGCGAGAACGCCTAGCTTCAGCCGCGCGCCTTGAACGCCGCGATCAGGTCCTTGGGGATCGGGATATAGCCGTTGTGGAGTTCCGGCTGCGGCAGGCCTTCGGCGGGTTCGAGGCCGAGGGCGACGCCCGGCAAGGCGAGCGTCGCCTCGACGTCGAGGACGTCGTCGGTGTGGATCTCGTTCGGCCAGTCGCGCAGCAATTCGGCCTTGGCGCGCGCCTTGGCGGCGTCGGCATCGGCGGCGACGAACAGGCCGTTGGCGTGGATTTCGGCGAACTGGCCGTCGGCGTAGGTGCCAAGGTTGACGTAGAAGAGGCGCTTGCCCGGCACCGGCACGCCGCCGAGAACGACGCGATGGCCGTCGGCGGCGGCGATTTCACGCCAGTTGTCGATGTGCAGGCGCTCGGGCTGGCCGAACCACTTCTCCAACAGTTGCTCGTAGCAGGCGGCGATGTCCGCGCCCGCGACGAACACGGTGTCGTGGAGTTCGGTGTTGCCCTTGGGGGCGCGGCCGCCGAGAACGACGGCAAACAGGCGGGTCATCGCAGGTCCTTTCAATTCAACAAACGGGCGGTGAGGGTGTTGAGCAGCAGCACCCCGGCCTCGGTGGCGCGCACGCCGTCGTCGTCCGCCGCGATCAGGCCGAGGCCGACGGCTTCGTCGAGCGCGCCGCGGTTCATCAACTCGCGCGGATCGGTCATTCCGGCCTCGCCGAAGCGCGCGGCGAACACCGCGGTCCTGATCCCTTCGGTGAGACGCAGCGCCATCATCAGGTGCTCGCGGGCGCGTTCCTCGACGTCGAGCGCATCCATCCGCGGTGCGGGCGGGCCCTTGAGCCAGGCGAGCGCGTCGGGGGCGTGGCGGGTGGCGAAGCGGCCTTCCTCCAGGGTCAGCCGCCCGTGCGCCGCCGGGCCGACGCCGCCGTAATCCGCGCCGCGCCAGATCGCGAGGTTGTGGCGGCACTCCGCACCGGGGCGGGCGAAGTTCGAGACCTCGTAGGCGGGGCGGCCCGCGTCGGCCATGATCCGCCGCGTCGCCTCAAACAGGTCCGCGCCGGTGTCCTCGTCGGGCATCGTCACCCGGCCCGCCGCGACGTCGCGCGCGAGCGGCGTGCCGTCCTCGACGGTGAGCTGGTAGATCGACAGGTGCTCGCCCGCGAATTCCAGCGCCTCGCCCAGCTCCGCCGTCCACGAGGCTTCCGTCAGCCCGGGCCGCGCGGTGATCAAATCGAACGACAGGCGGTCGAAAATGTCGTGCGCCCAGGTGATCGCGTGCTTGGTCTCATCGAGCGAATGGGTGCGGCCGAGCGCCTTCAGCGCCGCCGCGTCGAAACTCTGCGCGCCGATCGACAGGCGGTTGACCCCGGCGTCGCGCAGCGCCCGCAGGCCTTGCTTGTCCACCGTGCCGGGATTGGCTTCGAGCGTCACCTCGCAGTCGGCGCGCGGCGTCCATGCCGCCATCGCCGCCTCGATCACCGCACCGATCACCGCGGGTTCGGCGAGCGAGGGCGTGCCGCCGCCGAAGAACACCGACCCCAGCTCCCGCGCCCCGGTCCGCCCGCGCAACGCGGCAATGTCGGCCCGATACGCGGCGACGAACCGCGCCGGATCCCACGGCCCGCGCGGCACGTAGCTGGCGAAGTCGCAGTAGCCGCACTTCGAGGTGCAGTAGGGCCAGTGAACGTAGAGATGAAACGCGGTTTCGGGGGACATGAACGCTCTCGAAAAACAAGGCCGGGCGCTGCCCGGACCGGCAAGGGTCGCGGACCTTTGCATCCCACTCCTGGTGTTTGCCGCGAAACGGCGATCAGCCCTCGCGCGGCGTGACGGATATAAGGCGATTCGCGCGAAAACCAAAACGTCCGGGGGGCGCGGGGGGCTCAAGGTCCCCCGCGAGGGTTTTCCTACTTCGCCGCGAAGCACGCCGCCATCAGCAGGTCGAACGCCTGGGCGCGGTGGGACATCGCGTGCTTTTCCGCCGGGTCCATTTCCGCGAAGGTGCGATCCTCGCCGACCGGCTCGAAGATCGGGTCGTAGCCGAAGCCCTTGTCGCCGCGCGGCGGGAAAACCAACCGGCCGTAGACGCGGCCCTCGAAGCTCTCGACGTGGCCGTCGGGCCAGGCGAGGGCGAGGACGCAGACGAAATAGGCCTCGCGGTCGGGGGTGTCGTCGAGGGCGACGCGGACGCGCTCCATCGCGTGGCCGAAGTCCTTGTTCGGCCCGGCCCAACGGGCGGAGTAGACGCCCGGCGCGCCGTCGAGGGCGACGACGCAGAGGCCGGAATCGTCGGCGAGGGCGGGCAGGCCCGAGGCGGCGGCGGCGGCTTCGGCCTTGAGCCGGGCGTTGTCGGCGAAGGTTTCGCCGGTTTCCTCCGGTTCGTCGAGCGCGAGGTCGGCGGCGGAGACCACCGCGACGCGGTGCGGCGCGAGAAGTTCGGCGATCTCGCGCACCTTGCCGGCGTTGTGGCTGGCGATCACCAGCTTTTCGGCATCGAAGCGGCGCGCCATGGTTCAGGCTCCCGTGCCGAGAACCTGTTTCTGCATCCGCACGAGGTCGGTGACGCCCTTCTTCGCGAGGGCGAGGAGGGCGAGGAACTGCTCCTCGCGGAACGGGTCGTGCTCGGCGGTGCCCTGAATCTCGACGATGCCGCCCTGGCCGGTGAGGACGAAGTTGGCGTCGGCGTCGGCGTTGGAGTCCTCGTCGTAGTCGAGGTCGAGCACCGGCTCGCCGTTGTAGAGGCCGCAGCTCACCGCGGCGACGTAGTCCTTGAGCGGGATCGTCGGCAGCATCCCCATGCTGCGCAGCTTCTGGAACGCGAGGAACAGCGCGACATAGCCGCCGGTGATCGAGGCGGTGCGGGTGCCGCCGTCGGCCTGGAGCACGTCGCAGTCGATCTTGATCGAAAGCTCGCCCATCGCCTTGAGGTCGGCGACGGCGCGCAGGCTGCGCCCGATCAGGCGCTGGATCTCGTGGGTGCGGCCGCTCTGGCCCTTGCGCGCCTCGCGGTCGGTGCGGTCGTGGGTGGCGCGGGGCAGCATCCCGTATTCGGCGGTGATCCAGCCCTTGCCGGTGTTGCGCATCCACGAGGGCACCCGATCCTCGACGGTCGCGGTGCAGAGCACGTGGGTGTCGCCGAACTTGACGAGGCAGGAGCCTTCGGCGTGCTTGCTGACGTTGGGTTCGAGAACGATGGTGCGCAGGGCGTCGAAGGCACGACCGGAGGGACGCATGACCGCTTCCTTTCACGAGAAAATATGACCTCTGGGGTGTACCCATCCCGCACGCAAAACACAAGGCGGGATACCGCTTCCCCTTTCCCGGGGTTTGCACTAAGTCAATAATCGGATGTTTGTGAGAAGGCCATGAGCGACAAGGGATCCACGATCGCATCGCCGGTCCGGCAGTTGAACGACCGCTCGCGCGAGGTTTTCCGGCTGATCGTCGACAGCTACGTCGAGACCGGCGAGCCGGTCGGCTCGCGCACGCTCTCGGCGCGCCTGAGCCAGCCGCTCTCGCCCGCGTCGATCCGTGCGGTGATGGCCGATCTCGAAGACCTCGGGCTGATCTACGCGCCGCACACCTCCGCCGGGCGACTGCCGACCGAGGCGGGGCTGCGCTTCTTCGTCTCCGGGCTGATGGAGATCGGCCGCCTCGACGACGCCGAGCGCACCCTGATCGAGAGCCGCTGCCGCCAGAGCGGACGGGATTTCTCCTCCGCGCTCGAAAGCACCACCTCGCTGCTCTCCGGCCTTTCACGATGCGCCGGGCTGGTGTTCGCGCCCAAGGCCGAGGCCCCGCTCAAGCACGTCGAGTTCGTCGCGCTCGAAAACGGCCGCGCCCTCGTGGTTCTGGTGACGCGCGACGGCTTGGTCGAGAACCGCGTGATCGCGATCCCCGAGGATTTGCCGCGTTCGGTGCTGACCGAGGCGACCAACTATCTCAACGCGCACATCGTCGGCCGCACCATGGGCGAGGCGAAGGCGTTCATCTCCAACGAGCTCGAACGCCAGCGCAGCGAGATCGACGCGCTCACCAAGAAGGTGGTCGAGGACGGCCTCGCGGTGTGGGGCGGCGGTCCGGGCGAGGGCGCGCTGATCGTGCGCGGCCAGGCCAACCTGTTGCAGGACGTCCACGCGATCGAGGAGCTCGACCGCATCCGCAATCTCTTCGAGGCGCTCGAAGCCAAGGAGCGGATGCTCTCGCTTCTGGATATTGCGAATCAGGCGGAGGGCGTCCAAATCTTCATCGGCTCCGACAACCCGTTGTTCGAGGCCTCCGGTTCGTCGCTGATCGTCGCGCCGTTCCGCTCGGGGCAGGACAAGATCGTCGGCGCCATCGGCGTGGTCGGCCCGACCCGCCTCAACTACGGCCGCATCATCCCGCTGGTGGACTTCACCGCCAAGGTTCTCACCCGGCTGATCGGCTGAAACAACAAACGGCAGAGAGTAGACCCGTGACCCACGAAACCCCCGAAGCCAACCGTCCCGACGCGACCCCCGCGGACGCCCAGCCGGACACCCCGGCGGCGGAAGACGCCGCGCCCAAGGCCGATGACCGCATCGCCGAGCTCGAGGCCGAGGTGGCGAAGCTGAAGGACGCCTACATCCGCGCCCACGCGGAGATGGAAAATCTGCGCAAGCGCACCGCCGCCGAGCTCGAACAGCGCCTCAAATACGCGCAGCAGCCGCTCGCGAGCGCGATTCTGCCGGTCGCCGACAACCTCCGCCGCGCATTGAGCGCGGTGCCGCAAGGCGAGGCGGCGGACGACGCGGTGAAGAACCTCGTCGTCGGCCTCGAAATGACCGAGAGCGGCCTCCTCGAAGCGCTCGAACGCAACCAGATCAAGCCGGTGCCCGGCGTCGGCGCGCCGTTCGACCCGCACGTCCACCAGGCGGTGCACGAGATCGAGGACGCGAACGTGCCCTCGGGCACGGTGGTGCAGGTGTTCCAGCCCGGCTACCAGATCCACGACCGCCTGCTGCGCGCGGCGATGGTGGTGGTCTCGAAGGGCGGGCCGAAGGGTTCCGGCCAGGAGCCGGGCGGCCCCGG